>CAZYRO010000046.1:0-6041 GCA_964649435.1 uncultured Candidatus Saccharibacteria bacterium
ACGATTTGATTTCAGAAAAGACGGAAAAAAATTAAGACCCTGGTACCAGACCGAGGTTGCCAGTCAGTGATTTTTTTAACCAAAACGCCACTATTTATTGAACAGGCGTTTTTTACTTGATTTTATTTCCCCTAACTGGTAAGATAGAGTAATGAGCAAAAAACAACAATTTTTATTAGGACATAACGAGTTGTCTTCTTTAGATTTGCAGACCACAGAAGCAATGCTTTCTCGTTTTAAAATAGAGAAGGCATCGCTATTTAAAGATAATGAGTGGTCCATTGATAAACTCAGAAGGCCATTCATTTTATGGCTTACATCGTTTTCGTTGGAAGAAAGAAAAAATATGGGTTAATTAAAATATGGTTATCAAAAAAATCGCCTTTTGGGCGATTTTTTGATAGAATAAATATATGATTATTTTTCTAAAGAAATTTGGAACAACTCTAACAGGCCGGCAATTTGGCAAAGAATCATTTTCTGCTTTTGAACCGTCTTTAAGGCGGATAAAAGATAATGAAAAAGTTGAAGTTGATTTTGAGGGAGTTATAACTTTCACGCCTTCTTGGGGTGATGAGTTTTTGAGTCCCTTGCTTGATAAGTTTAATGATAGAGTAATACTAAAGAATACTGGCAATCCTTCAGTTCAAGCAACATTGAAATTATTAGAAAGGATTCATAATAAAGAATTCAAAATAGAAAAATCTAAATAGGCAAAGTTCGTGAGATTTTCACGAGGCTTTATTTTTTTCTTTATTATTTTTATGGAAAGACTTCCCATCTAAAATTTTCGTATTTGACAAACCATATAAAGTTTGTCAAATTAATAGTATGTATTTTAAATATATATGAAAATAAAACCCTTAGTAAGCATTAATATTTTGACTTGGAACGCGGAAAAATATATTAAAAAATGCCTTAACTCCGCTTTGAGGCAGAGTTATGATAATATTGAAATTAATATTCTGGATAATGGCTCAAAAGACAAAACAATAGCTATTACTAAAAAAATTAAAAAACAGACAAACAAAAAAATAAGCATTTGGCAGAATGAAAAAAATATGGGTTTTGCTTCTGGTCATAACGCTTTGATTGACAAATCAAAAGGGGATTTTGTTTTGATGCTTAATCAAGACGCTATTTTGGATAATGATTTTGTTAAAAAAGCAGTAGAAGAAATGGAAAAAGATGAAAAAATAGCCGCCATTCAATCCAAACTAATAAAATATGATTATAAAAAAGACAAAGCTACAAATAAATTTGACAGCGCCGGTCTTTTAATTTATCGCAATCGACGAATTGTAAACAGGGGACAAGGGATAGAAGATAAAGGCCAGTATGAGAAAAAAGAAGAGATTTTTGGAGCGGACGGAGCCGCGCCTTTTTATAGGCGCAAAGCTCTTGAAGATGTGAAGATAGGCAGTGAATATTTTGATGAGAATTTTTTTACCTACAAAGAAGACATAGATTTATCATGGAGATTGCGGCTTTACGGATGGAAAATAGTTTATATTCCTTCAATTTTGGCTTATCATGGAAGAGGCGCGGGAGAAAGTGAAAGCATGAAATATTTAGATATTCTTAAACAAAGGCGCAGAGTTTCTTTTTTCGCCAAAAAGCTTTCTTTCAAAAATCAGCGGCTTATGCAGATTAAAAATGAATTTTTTTCTGATATTCTAAAGGATTTTTTTCCTATTTTTAAAAAAGGCATATTAGCTTGGGGTTATACAATTTTACTTGAACCTCGAGTATTAACTTGCCTCATTGATTTTTTCCGTTTATTACCCTCAACTTTGAGAAAAAGAAAGATTATTATGGCTAATCAGCGCATTGGTTCAAAAGGCATGAGAAAGTGGTTTGCCTGACTTAATCACATAAAAAAGTTATCCACACTTACCTTTTTAGCCATTTTTGTTATACTAAAAAGTGTAACATTGGTGTAACATTTTTATTATGATTGCCTTAGAACAGGAAAAAGAAATTCTAAAGAAAGTTAAAAACGGAGACAATGAAGCTTTTGGCGAGCTTTACGATATTTACGCGCCAAAAATTTATAGATTTGTCCGTTTAAAGGTTAATTCCCAGGAAACGGCCCAGGATTTAACGTCAGAGGCGTTTTTAAAAATCTTACAGTTTTTACAAGAGCAGAAAAAAATTAGAGAGCGATTTCAGGCGCTGCTTTATAAAATTGCCCGTAATTTAGTAATTGATTTTTATAGAGAGAGGTCTGTTAGGGAAATATTAATAGAAGATGACCTAGAAGAGTTCTCTAACATAGAAGATAATGAAACCGGCGATAAAATAGTGCTTCAACAGGAAGAAATGGCTGAGGTTAAAAAAGCTCTTGTACAAATACATCCCAACTATCAGGATGTTATTGCTTGGTATTATATTGACGAATTTTCAATCTCTGAAATAGCGGATATTTTAGATAAAAAGGAAGGCACTGTAAGAGTGTTAGTACATAGGGCAGTGAGGTCTTTGAGAGAGGCAATGGAAGAGCAAACTTAGGGGTGCGATGACCCCAAAGTCGAAATGCTCGCTTGACAACCCCTTTTTAGGGGTTTAAAATTAAATTAGAGACGTTTCATTTATAGTAGTTATAGCTACTTTTTCTAAAATAGAAATATGCATCGAAAATTAAGACCACTTAAAGTAGTCAGAGAATTAAGAGATAAAAAAATAACCCTTTTTACACCCTTAGAGTTTAAAAGGGTTTTTGGCGTTTCCAATTATGCTGTCCAGTGGTTTATTAAAACTCATACCAAAAAAGGAGTTTTTGTAAAAATTCGTCGCGGTCTTTATATGTTAGCTGACTATCCTGTCGACTATTATCTAATAGCAAATCGTCTTTATCAGCCTTCTTACATTTCCTTTGATGCAGCTTTATCATTTTATGGGATTATTCCAGAGACTGTTTATACTATTACTTCAGCCACCACCAAAACTACCAGAGAATTTGAAGCAGATAATATTCGTTTTGTTTATCATAAAATTAAAAAAGAAGCCTATACTGGGTATAAATCAATGAAATATTTAGATAGTACAATTTTAATGGCTGAGCCGGAGAAAGCCTTAGCCGATTATTTATATTTTGTGGCCATTGGAAAAAGAGGTTTACACTACGAGAGACTAGATTTAAAAAAAATAAAAAAAACCGACTTGTTAAGGCATATTAAAATGTTCAAATTACCAAGAATGATTAAATTAGTAAAAGAAATTTATGCTGAGTTTAGAAAGCCTAAAAGAATTTACTAAAAAATTTCAGACTATTGAGAAAAATGTAGTGCGAGAATATATGCAGCACCTGTTTTTGTCGTTTTTATATAAATTACCTGAAGCAGAAAAATTGTTATTTAAAGGAGGCACTGCCCTACGAGTTATTTTTCATAGTCCGCGCTTTTCTGAGGATTTAGATTTTACTGGAGAGAATATCTATCATCATGGAATAATAGACGAATTATTTATAAGCGCTCTTTCAGAAATAGAGAAACAAGGGATAAGAATAGATTTAAGGGAAGCAAAACCAACAACCGGGGGCTACTTAGGGATACTTCATTATGAAATTTATAATTTTATAGAAGATATGAAATTTGAGGTTTCTTTAAGAAAAGGTAAAAAGTTGGGGAGAGAAATTACAACTATCATAAACGACTATACGTCTCACTATAGTATTGTTTCTTTATCAAAAGCAGAAATTATTAAAGGAAAGATAAGGGCATTGCTTGATAGAAAAAAGCCTAGAGATTATTACGATTTGTATTTTTTCCTTCGGCATCCGGATTTACATAAATCCATAGAGAAAACTCAGTTAAAAGAAGTAGTGGAGAATTTAGAGAAAGAAAGAATAAATTTCAAAGAAGAACTTTCTGTTCTTCTTCCGATTAGCCATCAGATGATTTTAAAAGACTTTAAACCTAATTTAATTAAAGAAATTAAGAGGTTTATTTAAATCTTGCGAGGTTTAACCTCGTAAGATTAAAAAAAGCCCAAAATGCCATTAAGAATACTAAACAATTTTTAAAACTCATTGAGAAAAAAATTAATGAAATAAGAAAAAAGAAAAAACCCGCGATATTGCAGGGTTTTTTTGATTTTTGGCTTGAAATATTGTAAGGTAAATATATATGAAGAAAGAATATAAAACTGAATCAGAAAAAGAAACTAAATTAGGGAAAATAAAAACACTGGAAAAGAAAGAGAAAATAGATACTGGCAAAAAATGGATCAAGATTCCTGCTCCTGTAAAAATGAAAATATCTGCTAAGGAAATAAAAATATCAAAGAAATCAGAAGCGTTTAAAGGTAAAAAATTCAACTGGAGCAAGCATATTGAATTTAAATTCAAAAGTAAGATTTTAGGGAAAATACTCTACTGGATAATAGTAATTTTATTTATTTTAATAATCTGCTTTATATTTTTTCAAAAACAATGAAAAAGAAAGAAATAAAAATTGGAACTTTTAATCTTAACAACCTCTTTGGGCGTTTTAATTTTGAGGCTTCAATAGAGAAAATAGCGCCGTTAGGTGTTTATTCTTTTAATGAAAAAGACAAATGCTGGATAAAGAAGCCTTCCGGAAGATTAATGAAGGCTAAAAGTAAAGCAGAAAGAGAGAAGTTAGCGAAAATAATACTAAATTCAGGGGTTGAAATTCTTGCAGTCCAGGAGGTTGAAGATAGAAAGACATTAAAAAAGTTTAATAGTGAATACCTCCGGAGGCGGTATAAATATCAGGTGGTTATTGATGGAAATGATCCCCGATATATAGATGTTGGTCTTTTAAGCATGTATCCTCTTGGAGCTGTTACTTCGTGGCAGCATTATTCTGACCCTGAAAGTCCCGATAAACTAATTTTTAGCAGAGATTTGCTTCAAGTAGAAATTCTTAGTCGTGATAGTCGCAATCTTTTATTTACTCTTTTTGTTAGCCATCTTAAATCTAATTTTTTTTCCCCTTGGCTTCAAGGATTAGAAAAAGAAGAACAAATGAAAAAAAATAACCATAAGAGATTAAGGCAGAGTAAAGCTGTTGTGGACATTGTTAGTCAGCAGATGGGTCAGAATAATCGTTATATTATTGCTGGAGATTTTAACGATACGCCCGATAGTAAATATTTAGCGCCTTTATTAGAAAATAAATTAGAGCTTGAAAATATTGTTGGCCGACTTCCAAAAAGCGAACAATGGACGTATATTTACAAGGGTAAAGAGCAGCAATTAGATTACATCCTTGCTCCGCCATTAATGTCAAAGAAGATTAAGGAAGTAAAAATTGGCGAGTGCAAGTTAAAAGGAAGAGCCACAATGCCAATGTGCGGTTCAGACCATAGGCCAGTTTTTGCGGTTTTAGATTTATAATAAGCATAAGAAGAAATTAAGAGGTTTATTTAAACTTAGGGGCGCGATCTTGGAGTAATTTAGGTGTAATTTAGGTGTAACAATTAGGCTATTTTCACGTCTTCATATAGTGAAAGCCCATAATGTCCCAATATATTTGGGTTTATCACAATGAAAGACGCTGTCACCAACAAAATTAGGCTACTTAAGAATATTCAGCCTAACCCTGACTGGCTTAAAAGCCAAAGGAGTAGTTTGTTATTACATATTAAATCCGACAACGAGACTAAAAAAGTCTGGAGTTTGCCGGGTTTTTCTTTACCCCGCTTAGCTGGGGTTTTACCCAATTTTGCTTTTAAGCCAGTTTTAGTTAGTCTTGTATTGTTTGGCCTGATTTTCGGCGGCACCGGATTTTTAACAGTTAAAGCAGCCCAGAACAGCTTGCCCGGCGATTTATTTTATCCTGCTAAGATTTTTATGGAAAATACTCGAATGAAAGTCTCTTCTCAAACTTCAAAATCAAGATTACAGGCGGAATTTGTTGAAAATAGAACTCAAGAATTGAGCCAAATTATGGAGGAAAAGACTGACAATCCAATAGAAAAGAGAGAAAAAGTGGTTAAAGCAGTAGATAAATTACAGGCGCAAGTTATTAACACTAAAGTCCATTTAAATAAAATTAAACAATCTGAACCAAAAG
>CAZYRO010000047.1:0-6020 GCA_964649435.1 uncultured Candidatus Saccharibacteria bacterium
AATTAGTTAAACTGATTTTAGTATCAGGGCTAGTAGCTCAGCGGTTAGAGCATCACTCTTATAAAGTGGGGGTCGATGGTTCAAATCCATCCTAGCCCACTTGTCCCGCTCGGCGGGATAATGGGCGCGTAGCTCAGCTGGTTAGAGCGTTTCGTTGACATCGAAGAGGTCAGAGGTTCAAGTCCTCTCGCGCCCACATGAAAATTCCAATCATTTTTGAAGATGAAAATATTATTATAGTTGATAAACCAGCTGGACTACTGGTTCATCCCACAAATAAAGGAGAAAAAGATACTTTGGTAAATTTTCTAATAAACAGATACCCGGAGATAAAGAATGTCGGAGACTCTTGGACAGATTCAATAAATTCACTGCAAGCAAACTTAGGACAAGAAAGACCTGGAATAATTCATCGCCTAGATAAAGATACTTCAGGATTAATAGTAATAGCTAAAAATCAAAAAATATTTAACTGGTTAAAAAAACAATTCCAAAATAGACAGATTAAAAAGAAATATCTGGCTTTAATAATTGGTAAATTAAAAAATAAACATGGTATAATTACTAAAGCCATCGGAAGATCTTCAAAAAAAGGATTAAAACAAACAGTTGCTCCCGTAGTTCCTCGCAAAGAAGCAATTACTGAATATAAAGTCTTGAAAGAATATCAAGATTACAGTTTAATAGAAGTAATTCCTAAAACCGGACGAATGCATCAAATCAGGGTTCATATGGCTTCTATCGGCCACCCAATAGCTGGCGATAAACAATATAAATTTAAACGTCAACCTTGTCCAAAAAATCTTAAAAGGCAATTCTTGCATGCAAGTTATCTTAGATTCTCATTGCCGAATGGAGAAATAAAAGAATTTCGTTCCAAATTGCCAGAGAATTTGAAATTAATCTTGAAGAAATTAACTAATTTCTAAATAAAACATGTCCACAAAACTTAATATTTTCAATAAGAATCAAATAAAACAAGATGTCCCCGATATTAGGTCGGGTGATATTGTTCGTGTTCACCTAAAATTACCTGAAAAAACTAAAAAAGGCAGTCAAAAAACGCAAGTTTTTGAGGGATTAGTTATTGCTAAAAAACATGGAAAGGGAATTAATGGAACTTTTACAGTTAGAAAAATATCTTTAGGTATAGGTATAGAAAGAATATTTCCTTTTCATTGCCCAACAATTATTAAAATTGAAATAGTAAAAAGATCAAAAGTGCGTCGGGCAAAACTTTATTATATGCGAGAAAGACGAGGAAAAAAAGCTCGAATGAAAACTAAAGAACTTTTAGGTATAGAGTGGCGAACCGAAGAAAAGAAAGAAGAAAAGAAATAAGCTCGGGTGGTGGAATTTGGTAGACACGCATCCTTGAGGGGGATGTGGGTATTATGCCCGTGCAGGTTCAAGTCCTGTCCCGAGCACTAAGAGGACGATTAGCTCAGATGGCTAGAGCGCCTCGTTTACACCGAGGAGGTCGTAGGTTCGAATCCTACATCGTCCACACTAAGTCAGACTTGGTCCACAAGAAAAAGGGCGAGTGGCGGAATTGGTAGACGCGCAAGACTTAAAATCTTGTGGGAGCATTCCTCTCGTGTGGGTTCGAGTCCCACCTCGCCCATCACGCCTAACGTGACCCATTTAAAAAAAACGACTAAAAAGTCGTTTTTTATTTGGAGCGGGAGACGGGGATCGAACCCGCGATCTTCTCGTTGGCAACGAGACGCTCTACCACTAAGCTACTCCCGCATGTAATATTACTTAGCCATCCATCCACCATCAACAACCAAAACCTCACCATTGACAAAATCTGATTCGTCAGAGGCTAAATAAACAGCTGCATGAGCAATGTCTTCCGGCTCGCCTAAACGAGAATAAAGAGTAGAACTCTCTAAAAATTGTTTTGTAGCCGGGTCAGCTAACATGTCTTTGGTCATAGCAGTTTTGATAATGCCGGGAGCAATACAGTTCACATTAATTTTCTTTGAGGCGTATTCCAAAGTCATTTCTCGGGTCAAGGCAATCATTCCGCCCTTGGAAGCGCAATAATGACCAATTTTATCAAAACCAACCAAACCAGCGATTGAAGCAATATTGATAATTTTGCCTTTGCCTTGTTTAAGCATTTCTAAAATAACTCTTTTAGAACCCAAGAAAACACCTTTGAGATTGACATTCAAAACTGCGTCCCAATCCTCTTCTGAAATTTCGTGAAAAGCGGAGAATTTAACAATGCCGGCATTATTAACCAGAATATCAATCCGACCAAATTTATTTAAGCAAGCTTTTACCATCTTATCAATATCTTCAGCTTTACTAACATCTGTTTTGACAAAAACTGCTTCCCCGCCTGCTTTATGAATTTGTTCTACCACTTCTTTTCCGCCTTTCTCTGACCAATCAGCCACTACAACCTTGGCTCCTTCTTTAACAAAGGCAAAAGCTATAGCTCGGCCAATGCCTGAGCCAGCGCCAGTAACAATTGCAATTTTATTTTGTAAGCGCATAAGTTTTTTTATTATCTTTGTTTTATTCCATCGGTTCTTCTGGTTTTTCCTCTTCTTTTTCTTTCTGCTTCTCTTCCATTTTTTTCTTTTCTTCTTCTAACTTTTGTTCTACGCGCTCCGTGGCTTCTTTCGTTAAGTCTTCATCAAATTTTTTCAAAAGTTCTGGCAACACTTCAAGAATTTTCGGAAGCAACTTAATTCCTTCTTTGAAAGCTTCTGCCAATGATTTAGCAATCTCTGGATCGAGCTCTCCCATTGATGAACTTTCAACATTTCTACCTTCTCGTGTTCTTCCACTCTTGAAAATACTCTCAAAATCACGGGGATTAAGAGCCTCAAACTCTTTAAATAATTCATCAAGTTTTTCTTGTAAAATTTTTTCTTTTTCCTCTTGGATAAGATGCTCTTTTTCTAGTGCCCCTTGCTCAGCTTGGATCTTTTCTAGTTTTTCTTTATCTGACAAAATGCTCGGTAGTTCTTCTTCTGTTGAAGGTAATCCTAATTTTTCTCTCGCCTCGTTTAATTTTGCTTTCGTTCCTTCAACCGATTCAGTTAGCCGAGATATTTCTTGCTGTTTTGTTTCTTGCTCTTCTGCTTTTAACTTTTCCGATTCTTCCGGTGAAAGTTCGATTTCCAGTTTTTTCTCAATATTAACACCCTTTTCCAATTCAGCGGAGTTTAATTCCGGATTATTTAAATTTGGTGCATTTTCAAATTTAGGCATAGTTTTAGTTAAATCTAATTAAAAATTATTTATTGTATATTTTTCTAAAAAATCTCATTCTCGCGATCTTCTCGTTGGCAACGAGACGCTCTACCACTAAGCTACTCCCGCAAATTAAGCTAATTTTTTCAAACCAGATATCCAACCCTTCATTTTATTTATCATTTCTACATCTGACACAGATACGCGCAAAGTTCCGTATGGTAGAGTATTAAAGACCCGTTTTCTTTTGCTAGTGGGAGTTATTCTGGTATATGTTTTTAAGAATTGTTTTTTAGGAATTCTCGTAATTCTTGACCAATAATTTACTGCTTTTTGCGAGGTAATGTTGGGATGGATTTGAGCAGTGGCGAAAAATTTATTTTCTTTAACATTATATATCTCTCTAAAAAATCTCATCATCAGTTTTATCATCGATGGATCAGAATTAGAAAAATCTAATCGCCATCTTGATTTTTTATGTCCCTCTGCCCAATAAAGGGCAATTCCTATTAGAAATAACTCTCTTTTTGAAATTTTTCTAATGTCTTTAGACGCTAAATCTTGAATTTGTTTTGCTTTTTCTTTGGCAATTATAGCTCGCTGTTTATTGAATTTAGTAATGTTTTCAGCCCATTTCTTTCTTGTTTTATTCCAGAATTTTTTCTCAACTTCAGTGGGCATTTTAATGTTTTTAAGCCAGAGGGAAAGAGTGCTTTTAGGAATATCTAAAATTTCAGTTATTTCATTATAACTTTTACCTTGTTTTCGTAATAGAGTTGCTTTCTCTTTTCTCATTATTATACTGAACTAATGATTGCTTATATCTTTATTCTATTCCATCGGTTCAGTTTTGTCAATGTATAAAAGTGTGCCGGGGGCGAGAATCGAACTCGCGACACCATGATTTTCCATTCTCTCTTAAATTTCTTTAAGGATTGGACTATCTCATCCTCCGATGTTACATCGGGGGCTGGGCGCTAAATGCGGGAGTATTGTTGGGACTCACCCACTAGTCTCTACACCTTCTCCAATACCACTGCCCATTGGAGCTTGGCTCGGGATTGCCATAATCCGACATAACGTCGGACCTTAGGTTTCCCCGAGTTCACCCAGTTTTCATCTCCGAATTACTTCGAAGCGGACCGAAAATCAGTCATGTGCTCTACCCCTGAGCTACCCCGGCAGAGGCCGCGACCGGAATTGAACCGGTGTAAACGGTTTTGCAGACCGTTGCGTAAGCCACTCCGCCACGCGGCCAATTGATTTATTTATACAACGACTTTTATATAATAACTTTTTTAGCCTTTTTTATCAACTGCTTAAATACCTTTTGAGGTTCTTCGTCAACTCGAAATCCAGAAGCTAATTTATGCCCTCCGCCGCCAAACAAACTGGCGATTTTTGAAACATCAACTCCATTATACTCTTCGCTTCGCAGACTGCCCTTAGTCCTTCCTTTTTCATATTCTACTAAAATCAAAGACCATTTACAATCTTCTACTGTATTAATTACTGAAATCAAATTATTCAAATCAGATTTGCGCCAACTTTCAAAATCATCGTTATTAATCATCAAATAAACTAAATCTAATTCAGGATACTTTTCAACATTGCCAAGCAATTGACCTAAAACCTTAGAATTACCAGCGAAATTTCTATTGCTTAAAATTTGCTTAATAATTTTATTTATTCTAATACCCTTAGACAAAAGCTCTCCGACAATAAGCAATGTCCCATAAGAAGTATTGGAATGAAGAAATCCGCCCGTGTCACCAATAATGCCAGTTAAAATGCAAACAGCTATATCTCTATCAATGTCCCAATTCGATTCTTTTAAATAATGATAAATAATTTCTGAAGTTGAAGAAGCTGGTTCTAAAATTTTAAGCTCGCCGATATGATTTGCTCCCTCATCTAAATGATGGTCAACCGTAATAACAATTGGATTATACTGCTCAAGCAAGTCGTCAATAGCCAATCGTCGAACATCGCCGTAATCCAGGGCAAAAACTAAATCAAAATCACAGCTGCTGTCAAGCTTGCTATTAATAAGATTGTACCCGGGCAAAAAATCATATTCTTTAGAAGAATAACCTTCTATAAAAATTGATGAATTTATGCCTTGATTTTTTAAGGCCCATTTTAAAGCCAAAGCCGAACCAACGGCATCCTCATCAGGAGATCTGTGTCCAACAATAAGTATATTTTTAGATTGGCCAATCAATTCATTTATTTTGTTGAAATCTTTTTTAATTTGAGGAGTTATTTCAATCATTGTTTTTTATCTTTTTAAATAGTCGGATAATTTTATCCGCTTTTTCTTCAGATTTATCAAGCTCAAATTTTATTTTCGGGATAATTCTTATTTTTAATTTTTTATTAAGCAGCTTCTGAAAATTAAAAGCTTGAAAATTTAAAAGTTTTAAAACTTTTCCTGCCTTTAGAAAAGGCATTATGCTTACTTTTACTTTCGTTGCTCGCAAATCAGAAGAAGTTTTTACTCCGGTAACCGTTATTATAGTGTCCTTATTAAAATCAAATTCCTTTAAGATTAAACTGCTGATTTCTTCTTTAAGAAGTTGATTAATGCGCTCAATTCGTCTGGACATAAATATAATGCTAATATTTAGTATCATTCGCACTATCTATAATTCTTTTTGCTTTTTTTCTTCTTTATAAATTTCCAAAATATCCCCTTCTTCAATCACCGGCTCACCTTCAAATAAAATCCCCGCCTCTTTCCCTTTTTCAATTTCCGGCACATCTTTTTTATTATGTTGAAGTTGAGATATTCGACCGGTAGC
>CAZYRO010000048.1:0-5993 GCA_964649435.1 uncultured Candidatus Saccharibacteria bacterium
TCTGAATTCTGTTCTGATAGTCTCTCGATAAGATAATAAACTCCACCGGCAACTAAGCCGAGGAGGACAACCACACCAAATATGACAATAAGCTTCTTCATTTTTTGATTGTTATTCTTTTAATTCTTCCTATAATCTTTTTGGGAAATTTTGGCTTCTTTCTATAGATTAACCACCCTGATCCTATGATGCATAAAGGAATCAACCCAATCAAATCCTGGCTTTGTTTTTTTGATTTTCCTGGTGATATTATTTTAATAGAATCTGTTCCTTTGATTAAAGAATCGTCTGTCAATTGGCCAGTTAAAGTGGCTTCAATATCTTCTGGAGTTAACTGAAGATCTTGAGTTTCAAAATGAAGTATTAAATCTAAGTCACCGTCATTATCTACATCTTCAAGCTTTCCTTTTTTAGGACTGACTCCTGCGAATAAAACGCTGTCTATCACAACATTCTCGGCATTAAAGAATTCATCAGTTAAAACAGCTACTGGTGTTACGCCTTTTGATTTTAAATTAATAGTATTAGGATCGCTGCCCGGCTTGATATCAATTACCACAGGAATAAAAGAACTTATGATGCCGGTCTCTGACATTGCTATGCCGTAACCATTAGCCGGAATCTGGCTTACGGGAACATCTTGCGCGAGAGTTATTAACTGATCCTCCGCTGTAAAGTCCAGCACATATGTTGCAGTTGGCGGAGCTCCGGGATCAGGAAGAACCTGAATTGTATAATCACCGGTTTTCGAAGTATAAGAATATACCTGATCAATCGGATTTCCGTCTATTCCTTTTTCCATTTCAGAATAATAAAGAACCCCGGGAATTTCACGGAGATATTCCAAATCAGAATTAACAGTCGTTGTCGGCGTAATAGTAAATCCATCTGGATCAGTTACGACAAGATCTACGGAAGAATGGGCGGATGCCAAAATGGTTGGTTGGGACCCCAAAACAACACGCTTAAAGGCAGTAAACCCGCTAATTTGCTTGAGACTATTCTTTAAATCAGGAATTATGCCACGGGCAGGATCAGCGGCGTTCACAACATCGAAGCCTCCGCTTTCACCAACATACATTACCACATGGTCAATAAAATCATTGTCATCAAAATCAAAAAACATCACATCTCCCGGCTGCAACTGTACCTCTGTAGTTATTTCGGTATTATAGCTATCCTGCTCATCCGCGCCCTCGGCTTTTACAAAATTATCGAAACGCGACTTCAATGGGTCAAAACTCCGATTATACGCCCACATTATCAAACCAGAACAATCCACCCCTGCGCCAAATGCAATACTTCCCAACTCTTGATTCCAAAAACTATAACCGGTTTTAACGGTAGTGGGTGCAACGAATTCGCTTTGATTATAATCCCATCCTTTACCGCCATAAAGATACGCAGAATCAACAAGCTCCTTAGCTAAATCGGCAGCGGCTTGTTCTAAGTTTTTAATAATAAAATCAATATTTCCCGGAGTTCCGAATTCCTGCCAATCTCCAGAAACAGCTTCGTTTTCATCTATTGCTCTTGCCCGCCATTTATACTGACCCCCAACAAGTCCCTGTTGAATTACGACCGCCTCATTTCCCGAATCAACTAAATCAGATTCTAGAATATTCTGTCCATCAAAACTCTGCTCATACTCTTTAAGCTCGACTTGTAGTTTTACCTTATCATTATCTGGATCAGAAACAGTTGCTTTGAAAACTACGGTTGATTCTATTGTAGTGCCCCCTTCGTTTATCACTATCATTCCATCAGATTTGTATTGATTGAGGTTCGAAAAAATTGGGGGTTGGTTTATAATTGCTTCACCTATGGCGTATAAGCTTTCGCGAGAACCGAAGTAAATAACTTTATTAGAAGAAAGAATCGGACAAGAAATAATATCGCCAGTTGGGGCGACAAATTGCCATTTTATGCTTCCATTCGGATCGAGAGCTGCCACCACTCCATAATCAGTTCCAATGTATACAGTATTATTTACATCAATTGCTCCGATACAATTGACTGGACCACCGGCATCTAAAACCCACTTTGTCGAAAAATCAGAATTGATAGCTAAAACTTGCTTAGCGTCATGAAGACCTACATATAAGGTTCCACTATGATCTATAGATATCAAAGAATAAGAGACGCCTATGTATTTTTTATATTTTAAACTGCCATTTGGATTTATAGCATAAAAATAATGATCGTAAGAACTAAAATAAATAGTTCCGTCATCTCCTATTAAAATTTGTGATTCTCCATCAGTAACTGGAAAACTCCATTTTATGCTTCCCTCTGGGCTCACTGCTAATAATTGGGCATCGTTTCGAGACCTAATAAAAACTGTTCCATCCTGCCCTAGGACTGGCGAATCATAACTTATTGTCCCTATGGAAATTTTCCATTTAAGAGCGCCGTCTATATTTAAAGCATAAAGAAAGCCATTCGTAGATGTAAAATATATTACCCCATTTACATCAATAATTGGAGAAGAACGATTAAACATATTTCCATCAGTAAAACTCCATTTTATGCTTCCCTCTGGACTCATGGCATAAAACTTGTCTGAACCAAAATAAATAGTACCGTCAAACCCTACTAAAGGCGTAGATTTAAGATAACTTACGCCTGTTTGAAGTTTCCACTTTAAGGTGCCATCTGGCTTTAAAGCATACAATGAACCTTGATATGTAGTAAAATAGATTGTTCCGTCTAACCCTACTATTACTTCCGATAAAATACTTATTTCTGAAGAACTATAAACCCATAGTTGATTAACGAATCCAGGCCCATTAAAAGAACTTTTCCCGGTACGCTGCAAGTCAAAATGTAAAGTAGGCCACGCAGTGCTAGCTATATATGAATTATTAATATTTTCTGCTAAAACCGGTGGTAAACAAAAAAATCCACCAAAAATAATAATTATTAGAAAAACTAATAAAGTTAACCCTTTAAATGTTGGCCTGCCAATTCGGCCAAAACCATTGATTGCCACTTTAATCATAAAAATATAATCCAAATCTACAAATCTTATCCTAATGATACAAATACTTGTTGCATTCGCATATCATTTGTAAATTTGTATTTTAATTATTAATAGTCCTATTCTTTTTTAAGATAATCGTAAACCGCTAAAGCGGCTTTGGAGCCTTCGCCGCAGGCAATAACAATTTGTTCATATTTCACATCAGTTATGTCGCCGGCAGCAAAAATTCTTTTAGTTTTAGTGCTATTGTCTTCTTTATTGATAATAATTTCTCCAATTTTATTAAACCCTACCAATCCTTCGGCAAAACCAGCCTTAGGAACCATCCCAATAGCTATAAAAACCCCTTGAACTTTTAGCTCTTTATCTTCGCCCGTATCTCGATTTTCATAAATCAAACTTTTAACAAAATCATCTCCTTTAATTTCCTTTACTGCCGCATTAGTGTAAAATTCCACTTTACCTGTTTTTTCTAATTTTTCTTTAGTGGTTAAATCCCCTCTCATTTTTTCTAAGAATTCCAAAATATAGATTTTTTTAGCATATTTTGTTAAATCCACGGCTGCGTCAAAGCCCGCATTTCCTCCGCCAACCACAGCTACTTCTTTATCCTTAAACATCGGCGCATCGCAGGTAGAACAAACACTCACTCCCCTGCCTTTAAACTTTTCCTCGCCGGATATATCCAACGCCTGAGGAATTTTTCCCGTTGCTATTATCACTGTTTTTGTTTCATACTCCTTATCTTTATTGTCACGAATTATAAAATTTTCACCTTTTTTTTCTAAATCAATTACTTCTCTGCCCTCCTTTATTTCTAAATCAAATCCCTTCAAGTGCTCTACCATTTTCTTCGTTAAATTAATGCCTGAAATAGATTTCTCGCCTGGCCAATTTTGGATATCAGAAGCGCTTATTATTTGCCCTCCCCATTCTTTGGTTATAAGAAGAGTTTTTATTTTTTTTCGGGCAGCATAAATCCCGGCTGTAATCCCGGCAGGACCGCCACCAATAATTATCAAATCATACATAAAATTAGAAATTAGCTGTTTAGGAATTAGAAATTAGATATTAGAAATTTAGTCTTTTATTTCTAAAAGATGCTTAATTAACTCCTTATTAAACCCCACAACGATTTCGCCATCAATGTCAATAACCGGAACTCCCATTTGATCGGATTTTTCAACCATTTCTTCTCGAGCCTTATCGTCTTGAGACACATCAATGCTTTCAAATTCAATATCGTGTTCCTTTAAAAAATTCTTTAAAGTGACGCAATAGGGGCAAGCTGGAGTAGAATAAACTTTTATCATACATTAAAATTATACCCTAAATAAAAATACTTGACAAAGCTAATCCTGTGGACTACCATATATAATAAGGTCTTTAACAACATGGAGGTGATTTTGAATGATTAAAAGAAAGGAAATTGCTGAAGATTTGCTTAAAAAAGAAAAGCTTGAAGAATTTAAAGAAATAACTAAAGTCATTACCAAAAAATTAGATAAAATCATCAAAAAATTCAAAAAGATTTCGCTTGTAACTCATAACAATCCAGATCCGGACGCTGTTTCTTCTTGTCTGGCCATCCAGAGATATCTTTATAAGCAAGAAATAAAACAAGTTGAAATTTTTGCTAACTTGGATTCTATTTCTCGAGAAACAAAAGCGCTTATCAACGACATTGGCATAAAAATAAATCCCTTAAAAAACCTTAAGAAGAATGAAGAAGAGGCTGTTATACTAATTGACATAGCATCGGTTAATCAATCTAATCTAAAGATTAAAAAAATAAAACCTGATTTAGTAATAGACCACCATAGCACTGAATTACCGTTTTCATCAACTGCTACCATTGTAACTCTTCTAATGGATATTTTCGAAATTGAAATCAAAAATGATTTAGCCACCGCTCTTTATATCGGGATTGAAACAGACACCCAGGGATTTACTTCGGATAAATTTACAGAATTTGATGAATTAGCTTTTAGATTGTTAGCGCCTTTAATTGATACGAATCTTAGAAAAAAAATTATAAAATGCGGCTATTCAGACACTTATCGTAGGATGCATGTAAAAGCATGGGAGAAATATTTTAATCGAGAAGAGTCAATAGTTATTTCCGGAGTTGGTTATATAGAAGATAAGCAAAGAACAAACTTAGCAAAAATAGCTAATTCTCTTCATGAAATGGAGGGAGTTGAAAAAGTAACCGTTATTGCAATTGTGGAAAAAGAGATAGAAGACCAGGAAAAAAACACGCTTATGCAAGAAAAATATATAGTCCCCGCAACAAGAAGTTCTACTGGAACCGAAAACGCTGGAGAATTAAATAAAAAAGTTTTTGGCGAAAAAGTAGCAGGAGGCGACCCGAACAAAGCAAGCGGAGCAATAAAATTAGATCCCATAATGACCCGGCTTATTGAACAAGCTAAAAAAGATAAAAATGAAGAAATTCTCGAAGCTGTTTTTCTGGGAATTTTAAAACTTTATAAAGAAAAAATCTTAGAAAAGCAAACAGAATAAAAAATCAAACAATTAAAAAACTGCTCGAAAAATTCGAGCGGTTTTTATTATCTAAAGTTTTACATTCAATACTTAACAGTTTATTCCTCAAAAAGTTTCCGCCATCCCTTTATTATTTCTTGCGCTTTAATTCTGATTTCTTCGGCTTTACTCTCTAATTCTTCTTTTTTTATTCCAGAAACTGATTCCATAATCCGTTCATAACCCGTTTTGGTTAATTTAATTGCTCCCTCTATCGTTTCTTTGACTTCAGGAGAAACCGGTTCATAAATTTTTAATAGAATTTCCTGATTTTTTAAAGCAGAATCAGAAACTTTTTCAAGGGTTTGATTTATTTTTTCTTTAGCTTCTTGTTTGGCTTTATCTTGAGCTTCTTTTTTCATCTCTTCCACCTTGCTAAAAGCCTTATTAAGAAGTTTTTTATATTCTTCCAATAGTTTTTGGGTCAATTTCTCTTTTCCTTTTTCGGCCATTTTTTCTATTT
>CAZYRO010000049.1:0-5901 GCA_964649435.1 uncultured Candidatus Saccharibacteria bacterium
CCTTTTGAATTGCAGGATTATTTATCCTGCATGGGCTCCGGAATAGGAATTGGTCACGGAATTAAAAAAAGCTTAAATATTTCTAAAAATAAACAAAAAGTAATTGCTTTTATTGGCGACTCCACTTTCTTTCATGCAGGAATTCCAGCATTAATTAACTGTATAGAAAATAAATCCAATCCTTTAATCATAATAATGGACAATAGAACCACAGCTATGACTGGACAGCAGCCCAGGCCGGGATTAAAAAATCGCCCGAACATTGAAGAAATAGTTGCCGGCTGTGGAGTTAAGCATCTTAAGATTATTGACCCAATCAACCAAGCAGAACTAAAACAAACCATAAAAGAATTTTTAAAGAAAAAAGAGGTTTCGGTAATCATATCCAGAAGGCCTTGTAAATTTGCTAAATAATTTAAATCTATTAAATGAAAACATTCAATATAATAATTTGCGGCACCGGCGGACAGGGAATAATTACCCTGCTTAAAATTCTAACTAAAGCAGCTCTGATAGAGGGTTTCAATGTAAAAAGTTCGGAACTCCACGGCCTTTCCCAAAGAGGAGGCAGCGTTAAAACCCATATTAAAATAGGAAAGAAAATTTTCTCTCCATTAATCCTGCCCGGGCAAGCCGATTTCTTGTTGGGACTTGAGGCGCAAGAAACGCTTAGGGCTAAGAATTTCGCTAATTCCAATACTGTATTTTTGGTTAATAAACATCTAATTCCTATTCCCGGAGCCAACTTAAAACTAAATGAAATAGAAAATAATATTCGCAATATTTCTAAGCAAGCGTATTTTGTTGACGCTATTTCTATTACTCAAAAAAAATTAAAAAACTCCATGGTTGCTGGAGTATTTCTTTTAGCTTATGCCAGTTATAAAAATTTTATTCCCGTATCTTTAAAATCTATTACTCAAAGCATCAAACAAATAATTAAACCCGAATATCAAGAAATAAACCAAAAAGCCATTGAATTAGCTAAGAAATTTTAGTCTGTAGAACGAACTTTAGCTAAAATTATAAAATCGGCTATATTAATTCCTCTCTCGGCGAAAATTAAATCGCCGGTTTTTTGAAAAAAATGAAAAGAGTCATTTTCTTTAAGAAATTTTTCCGGATTCAATCCTAATTTTTTTGCCTTTAATTTTGTTTTAATGTCTCCTATTGCTCCGGCCGCTTCGGTATTATCCCAGCCGTCTGAAGCCGCGGATATTATTATCTCCTTATCTTTCAAAAAGGATAATGCTCCTAAAACCAATTCCTGGTTTCTTCCTCCCTTTCCTTTTCCCCTCACCATAACCGTAGTTTCTCCTCCAGCTAAAATAAGTTGAGGGGATTTTTTACTTCTTAAAACCTTCATAAGTCTTTTCCCAACTTTTCTGGCCTCTCCTTTGAGGGTATAAGAATAAATATTTGCGTTAAAACCTGATTCCTCTGCTTTTCTCTTCATTTCCAGTAAGGGTCGTCTATTAGAAAACATTAAAATATTTTTTATCTTCTTAAAATATTTATCCTCTTTGGGGGTTTCCAGAAAAATATTTTTGGGCCAGTTAAGTTCTTTAATAATTTTCTGCGCATCCTTTATTTTGGTTTGGTCTTTGACAGTAGGTCCGGAAGCAATAAAAGAAAGATTGTTGCCAATTACATCAGAAAAAATACAGGAAACCGCAGTTGCCGGATAAGCCAGCATTGCAAGCTTGCCCCCCTTTACTAAAGAAAGATGTTTTCTGATTGTATTAATTTGATGTATATCCTTTCCTGAATTTATTAGTTGATGAGTATATTTTTTAAATGAATTAAGTGAAATTTTAGCCGGAGAACAAAGCAAGGCAGATCCTCCGCCAAAAATTAAAAAAAGCACTAAATCATCAGACTTAGTCTTTTTTAGCATATTTATTATTTTTTTCGTAGCTTTTACATTTTTGATTGAAGGAAGAGGATGAGTTCCTTCAAAAGATTTAATAAATTTTAAGGGTCTTTTTTTTACATCAATCGCTATTCCTTGGGTAATTTTAGATCCTAAAATTTTTTCTAATTGCTCTGCAGCCCTAGAAGAACCTTTTCCAATAGCCACCACAAAAATATCAGAAAATTTATTTAAATCATATTTAAGAATTTTCCCGGATTCTGATTTTATATTTAATAATTCTCCCTCCAGCTTAATTTGCTTTTCTATTGCTTTTTCAATATCTAAAGCATTAAATCCCGCATTTACAATATCTAATACTTTTTTTCTAATATTAGAGGTGGCTAATTGATTGTGATTTTTTATCATTTTTTTCGTCTTAAAACTTTTTTAACAGCTTTGATAATTGCATTTACCCCCAAGTCATATTTTTCAATCAATTCTTCTGCCTCTCCTGATTCTCCCCATTTATCTTGAACGCCTATCATTTCAATTGGCGCTGGATAATTTTTAGCCAAAACCTCGGCTACTGCTGAACCCATACCGCCCATAGCTTGATGATCTTCAACCGTTACAACGGCTTTAGTCTTTTTAGCTGTTCTAATAATTGTTTCTTTGTCTATTTGTTTAATAGTATGATTATTTATCACTTCAACATCAATTCCTTTTTTGGCTAATTTTTCCGCGGCTATTAAAGAATCATAAACCAAAGGACCGCAGGCAATAATTGTAATATCTTTGCCCTCTCTAAGTATTTCGGCTCTGCCAATTCTAAATGGCGTGCTCTTAGTGGTAAAAACCGGAGTTGCTTTTCTGGCAAAACGCAAATAAATTGGTCCCTTATATTTGGCTGCCGCTAAGGTGGCTTTTTTGGTTTCAATGGCGTCGCAAGGAGCCAAAACAAGCATGTCGGGCAAACATCGCATAAGAGCAATATCTTCTAATGCCTGATGGCTCATTCCATCCGGCCCAACCGAGATTCCCGCGTGAGAACCAACTATTTTAACATTGGCATTATTCTGTCCAACCAAGACACGGATCTGGCTCCAGCTAACCCCAGGACAAAAAACTGCGTAACTAGAAACAAAAGGAATTTTGCCGGAAAGAGCAAGTCCTGCAGCTAAACCTACCATATTTTGTTCGGCAACCCCGCATTCAATAAATCTTTCCGGAAAAGTATTTTTAAACATTTCACTGCGAGTAGAAACAGTCAGGTCAGCGCAAAGAACCACTACATTTTTATCTTTTTTACCTGCTTCAACCAACCCCTCACCATAACCATTTCTAGTAGGAATAGCTTTGAGATTCTTTTTATCTATTAAGTTTTTGACTAAAAAAGCTTTGGGATTAATCATGATAAAATTTTAAATTTTAATTGTTTGAGAGCTTCCTCAGCTTGCTTTTGGTTCGGCACCTTGCCGTGCCAAGAATAATCATTTTCAATCCAATCAACTCCTTTGCCGGGAATAGTATGGCAAATTATCATTACCGGCTTTTCAAAAATCGCTTTTCCCATTTTTATAGCATCAACAATTGCTTTAATATTATGGCCGTCAACTTCAATAACATGCCAATTAAAAGCTTCGTATTTTGCCTTTAACGGTTCAATGGGCATCACGTCTTTAGTATAACCATCAATCTGAATATTATTTCTATCCATTATAAAAGTTAAATTATCTAATTTATATTTTGCCGCAAACATTGCCGCTTCCCATGTTTGTCCTTCATCCTGTCCACCGTCACCAACAAGACAATAAACTTGATTTCTTTTATTACCTGCCTCGCCCTGCCTTGCCGGCAGGCAGGCGACAGGTAGGTCCATTTTCATAGCATAAGCCATGCCAGCTGCCACCGAAGTATTATGAGCAACCGGCCCGCTGCTGCTTTCAATGCCGGGCAAACTCTCTCGATGAGGATGGCCCTGTAAGGGAGAGCCGAGTTTTCTCAAGGTTTCTAATTTACTTATTGGAAAATATCCGGCTCGAGCCAAAGTAGCATACAAAACCGGACAAATATGGCCATTGGATAAAACCACTCTATCTCTATCTAACCAATTTGGTCTTTTAGGATTATGTTTTAAAGCGCCGCTAAAATATAAAGCTGTAAAGACGTCAGCCATACCTAAAGAACCGGCCAAATGGCCTGACCCGGCTTTAGCCAGCATCTTAATAATATCCTGCCGGATGGTATTTGCCATTTTATTCATTTGTTTTAGATTTAAAGGTTTCATTTTAGTAACGAAGAATATCTTAATACAATAGTTTTCAGTATTGCTTTTTGCGGTTTTTGAGGCTGTTTTGGCATAGTTCCTGAGCGAAGCCACGCTTAGCGTGGCGAAGCGAGGGGCAAAACAGCCGAAACCTCGGAGGCCGTCGCTAGACGGACGAGAATGAGTAAAAAGTAATACTGAAAACTATTTTAAGAACTTACTACTAACCCCTTAATCCTTCTATTGCCTGTTTAATCTCTTTACTCTTAAAAATATAAGTCCCGGCACAAATCAGATTAGCGCCGACTTTAATTGCTTTTTTGGCCGTCTCGGGATTAATTCCGCCATCCACTTCTATATTTCCATCAAGCCAAAGTTTTCGTAATGCTCTAATTTTTTCCAGAACTTCATATTTAAACTCTTGTCCACCTTGGCCAGGATTAACAGTCATAAGAAGAACCAGGTCTAAATTACTTAAAAACGACTTCGCTACATCAATCGATGTTTTGGGATTAATAGCTAAGCCGATTTGTTTGCCTTTATCATGAACTTTTCTAATCAGCTCATCTAAATTATTGCAAGCTTCATAATGAACTATCACCCTGTCAACCACTTCCAGCCAGTCATCAATCACCTCCTCCGGCTTTTGGACCATTAAATGCGCTTCCAGTTTAGCCTTAGTTTTAAAATTTTTTAAATCTTCGGGATTGCGCCAGGTCTCATTATTAACAAAAACTCCATCCATAATATCCAACTGAACCCAGCTGACATAATCTTCAACTTTTTTAATTCTTTCTTTTACTTCTTTAAAATCCTTAACTAAAATTGTAGGAATAATTTCAATATTCTTTTTTTTCATAAATAATTTAATTTTATCTCTCTATCTTTTTAATTTTATCCAATCTCCTTATATATTTTTCTTTTTCAAAAAAATCTGTTTCCAGCCAAATCTTAATAATTTTTTTAATATCCTTAAAAGAAATAACATGAGCGGGCAAACACAAGATATTGGCATCAAGATGTTCTCGGGATTGCTCGGCAACTTTTTTTGTTGTGACTAAAGCCGCTCTAACTCCTTTAACTTTATTGGCCGTAATAGATACCCCAAGACCATTAGTGCAAACAAGTATCCCTTTTTCGCTAGTTTCAACAACTTTTTTAGCTACTGCTAAAGCCGGATCGGGAAAATCATCTTGCGGGTCAAATTTTAAATTACCCAAATCTTGATACTCTACTTTAAGTTCATCTAAAAATATTTTAATTTTTTCTTTGATGGAAAAACCACCATGGTCAGCGCCTAAATAAATCATATATTTAAATTTTTAATTTTTAATTTCAAAATTATAACTTCTTTCCAATAAACTGAGCCATTTCTGCCAAGCGGCAGGCATATCCCCATTCATTATCATACCAAGCCAAAATCTTGACTAAATTTTTGCCCTCAACCATGGTAAACTGGCTGTCAACAATAGCCGAATAAGGATTACCAATAAAATCAGTGGAAACCAAGGGCTTGTCTTCAACTGCCAAAATTCCCTTTAATTCTTTCTGGCTAATTTCTTTAAAAACTTTATTAATCTCTTCAGCAGTGGTTTCTTTTTTAATTTGAGCAACAAAATCAATCAAAGAAATATCAACGCTGGGCACTCTTATGGCAATTCCGTTTAATTTGCCTTCTAATTCCGGTAAAACCTGAATTACAGAAATAGCAGCGCCGGTAGTAGTAGGAACAATATTAACAGCCGCCGCCCGCCCTCTTCTTAAATCTTTATGGGGTAAA
>CAZYRO010000050.1:0-5575 GCA_964649435.1 uncultured Candidatus Saccharibacteria bacterium
ATAATAATAATCTTGAACCAGAATCGAAAAAAATGATAAACTAACCATAAAAATCTACAAATTAAACTAACAGTAAAAAGCATTAGAGCTACTAGAAACACAAACCCGCCAACAACTTTAGCAGATCTTCCAAAACAATCCGCAAAACTATCGTTACCACTTTTAATTTCGTTCGTAAAAGAACTGTTCACCATCTTCGGCCAAGGCCAAAGGCATACAAACACAGCCACAAACGGTCGCGCAAGCAAAGCCAGAAAAGTATTTAGCAGCAAATAAACCGGCAATCCGATAATAATTCCTAAAATAATGTAAAGAACTGTCATTTATTCCTCCTGTCCGACATTATAGCATACATCCAAAGCCTGTCAATCATTGAAAACTATCAATCTCTCTCTAATCGAACAACTTTTGGAAAAATCTTTTTGCCGAAGAATTGGCTGCCGAGTTTTTGAAATTTATCCGTAAGATCAGTTGTCAAAAAAAATCTTTTGCCGGATTTTCCCAATTTTTTCTCTATTTCCAGATGGCGCTTCAAATAATCGGCTAATTTTAATCCAATAATTTCTTCTTGAGAAACCAGCTTAATCTTTTTAGTAATCTTTTTTATTTTATTTTTAATGATTGGATAGTGAGTGCATCCTAAAATCAAAGTATCTATTTTATGCTTTAATAACGGCGTTAAATATTTTTCTAAAATTAAATCTGTTCCTTTCCAGCTATAATCCCCTGCTTCAATTATCGGAACAAGCAAAGGGCAGGATTGCTGAAAAACTTTGGTATTCGGATTTAGTTTTTCAATTTCTTTAATAAAAGCTTTTGAACAAATAGTGCTTTCTGTTCCAATTACTCCAATCCGATTATTTTTAGTTAGAGTTACTGCCGTTTCTGCCGTAGGACGAATAACGCCCAAAACTCTTCTTTCTGGATAATTCACGGGCAGCCATTCCTGCTGAATTTTTCTCAACGCTTCTGCAGAAGCTGTATTGCAAGCCAGAATAATCAGCCGGCAACCTTGTTTAAAAAGATAATCAACTGCCTGTCGAGTAAATTCAAAAATAAGCTCCTGCGATCTATTGCCGTAAGGAGCTCTGGCGCTATCTCCCAAATAAATATAATTATATTGGGGAAGTTGCTTAATCAATTCTTTAAATATAGTCAGCCCCCCAAATCCAGAATCAAATATTCCTATCATATTTTTCACTCGTTTTTCCACTTCTTCCCTATTTCCGGATATCTGCTTAATTTTTTCTTAAAAATATCTTTTATTTCGTCTAATTTTTTTTGATTTTTTGCCTCAAAAAGTATGGTCAAAGCGGGTTCAGTAGAAGAAGCTCTAACTAATCCCCAGCCGCCTTCAAAACTAACCCGAGCGCCATCAATATCTATCACGTTTTTCTCGCCATATTCTTTTTTAAATTCTTTAATAAATGTATCAACAATCTGAAACTTTTTATCATCAGGACAAGGGATATAAATTGTCGGCGAAGTTAGATAGTCATAAAAAGGAGTAGTTTTAAGAATTTCTGAAAAAGGTTTATTCTGCTCTGATAAATACTCAATTAATCGCAAAGAAGTAAATACAGCATCATCAAAGCCATACCAATTATCGGTTAAAACAAAATGCCCGCTTCTTTCTCCTGCTAAAGCAGCGTTTTCTTCATGTAATTTTCTTTTCATATAAGAATGGCCCGTTCTGCACATTACAGGAATTCCGCCATGTTTTCTTATGTCTTCAGGCAATCCTTGAGTACACTTGACGTCAAAAATAATCTTTGAACCCGGTTTTTTTTCTAATACCTGCCTGGCTAACAAAATTAATAATCTGTCACTCCAAACATTGTTTCCTTTTTCATCAACTGCTCCTAACCTATCCCCATCCCCATCATAAGAAATTCCCAAATCTGCTTTTACTTCTTTAACTTTGGTTGCAAGAACTTTTTTTGCTTCTTTTGACTCGGGATCGGGAGTGTGATGGGGAAAAGTCCAATCAGGTTCGCAAAAAAGCTCTATAATCTCACTCTCGGACTGCCCGCTAAGAGACATGGCTTTTCTTAAAATATCAGGAGCAAAAATACCTGCAGTTCCATTGCCGCATTCCACCACTATTTTAAGGGGTTTTTTTATATTAATTCTCCCAACCGCCGCTTCGGAATAAACATCTTTAATCGGTCTTCCCTTAATTAAGCCTTGTTTTTCTCTAAAGCTGCCCTTTTTAATAATTTGATAAATTTCTTTTATCTCGTCTCCAAGCAGAGTTTTAGAAAAACCAGAAGACATTTTAACCCCGCTCCAGCCATTAGGATTATGACTGGCAGTAATCATTGCCCCGCCTTTTGCTTTAAAATGATATTGGGCATAAGAAAGCATCGGCGTTAAAGCTAACCCGATATCTATAATATGAGCGCCGGTTGAGACAAGGCCTTTAACAAATGCATTTTCAAGCTTTTGAGAATAAGAGCGAAAATCATAGCCAACAATTACGTCTTTAATTCCTCGTCGCGCCAAATAAGTGCCAAATCCTTTGCCTATAAGCTTCATAGTCTTTTCATTCAACCCCGCATTATTTACTTTGCCTCTAATATCGTAATTTCTAAATATTGATTTATTAATTTTAAGCATATATATTGTTTCTATAATTAGTATAACAAGCAATTTAAAACTTTTCCAGCTTGATTACTTTGATTTATTGAATTAAACTAATAATGTATGTCTTTTTCAATCGGTATAATTGGACTGCCAAATGTAGGAAAATCTACCTTATTTAAAGCCCTTACCCAACAAGAAGTGGATATTTCCAACTATCCTTTTTGCACTATTAATCCTAATACGGGAATTGTTCAGGTGCCCGATGAAAGATTAGAAAAAATTGCGAAAATTGTTAATCCTTCAAAAATTACACCGACAATAATTGAATTTGTTGATATTGCCGGACTGGTAAAAGGAGCTCATAAAGGAGAAGGGCTTGGCAATCAATTTTTAGCTCGTATCCGAGAAGTAGACGCAATTTTGCATATTGTTCGGGCTTTTCCGGATAAAAACATAAAACACGTAGAAGAAAATGTTGACCCTCAAAGAGATATTGAAATTACCAATACGGAACTAATAATGAAAGACTTGGAAGTCGTTAAAAACCATTTAGAAAAAATTGCCAAAGACGTTAAGAGCAACGACAAAGATGCTATTCAAGAATCAGAAACACTTAAAAAAATAAGCGAAGAACTAAACAAGGAAAATGCAATTTCCAATATTAATTTAAATGATAAAGAAAAAAAGCTAATTAAACATTTGAATCTTCTAACTATCAAGCCCGTAATTTATATTCTAAATATTAAAGAAAATGAAGAAGATGCTCAAATGCTAAAAAGCCTACCCGAAAACACATTGCCAATTGATTTAAAAATGGAATTAGAATGCACTGAATTATCTCCGAAAGAGTTGGGAGAACTTCATTTAAAATCCCGGCTTGATGTTCTAATTAAAACCTGCTATAAGATTCTTAATTTACTAACTTTTTATACAATCAAGGGCAGTGAAGAAACTAGGGCATGGACAGCCCAAGAAGGCGCCAATGCGCCACAGTGCGGAGGAATTGTTCATACCGATTTTGAAGAAAAATTTATTCGAGCCGAAGTAATAAATTATAAAGAGTTAATAGAAATTGATTCTTTAGTTAAGGCGCGCGCCGAAGGATTAATTAGAACAGAAGGAAAAGATTATTTAGTAAAAGATGGAGACATCGTAGAGTTTAAAATTTAAAATTTTAAACTCAAAATTTCTAATTTCTAATTTCTAATTTCTAAAATATTGACTCTTTATAATCTTTCTGTTAATGTAAAATCAATATGGATGAAGAATTTCAAAAAAATTATGAACTTACTTTTATTCTTTCTCCAAATCTTGAAGAAAAAGAAATTAATTCTTTTGAGAAAGAAATAGAAGAAAATATAAAAAGTTTTAAGGGAAGCATAAAAGGAAAGTCCGCTTTATCAATGAGCGGAAAAAGTCCGGAAAAACATACTTTTTCCTATCCCATTAAAAATTTCCAATCCGGCTATTACTGGACAATAAATTTTTCATTTAATCCCGAAAAATTAAAAGAATTGTATTCTGCCTTAAAACACAAAAAAGAAATTCTTCGCTATATCATTACTGTCGCCGTCGAAAAAACGTTGCTTAAAAAACCCGCCAAAAGCAGAAAAGTGGAAATTAAAGGAAGTAAAAAATTAGCAAAAGAAATAACTGAAAAAGAAATTGAAAAAATCAAAAAAGTTAGTAAAAAGAAAAAGGATGAAAAAAAGATTGAACTAAAAGATATTGATAAAAAATTAGACGAGATATTGGGAACCTAGCTAAATAATATAATACTAATCTACAAATCTTATTCTAATGATACAAATATTTGTTGTATTTGAATGTCATCTGTAGATTTGGATTTCAATATATGAATTTAAATAAAGTTTTTTTAATAGGCAATTTAACTCGCGACCCTGAACAAAAAACCATGCCTAACGGAAGGTCTATCTCGAGTTTCGGTATGGCCACTAATAGAATTTGGACTGATAAAGAAAGTGGAGAAAAACAACAACAAGTCGAATTCCATAATTTGGTAGCTTTTGGCAAATTAGCAGATATTTGCAATCAATATCTGACCAAAGGAAAGCTGGTTTTCATTGAAGGGCGGCTTCAAACTCGTTCTTGGGATGACCAAAGCGGAAATAAAAAATTCCGAACCGAAATTATTATTGAAAGCATGCAAATGGGACCAAAATTAAGCGGAGAAGTTTCCAAAGCTTCATCAATGCCCGAAGAACCTGAAGAAGCGCCAATCGAAAAAGAAGACAAGCCCACCAAAAAATCTTCCAAATCCTCTTCCCCTAAAGCTGCAAAAGACGAGGAAGAAATTAATGTAGAAGATATACCGTTCTAAAATCTGCGATTTTAGAAAAATTCGAATTTCGAATTTTAAATTTCAAAACTTATTTCGAATTTATTTTACTTCGCAAAAGCTATGGATTGTTATTTTTGTCGTCACAATATCAGAGAAATAGATTGGAGAAATGCAGACCTCTTGGGTCGTTTTATTAGCGCTCAAGCAAAAATAAAACCGCCGAGAAGAAGCGGTACTTGCGCTAAACACCAAAGAAAATTAGCTAAAGCAATTAAAAGAGCAAGAATTGCCGGTTTATTGCCATACACTCGATAACAGAAATTCAATTGCCGCGGCAGCGTTAATTTTTCTCCCTAACCACCTTTTTTATATTAACTAACAATTCTTTTTAAAATTTTTGATTTTCTCCAAAACTTCCAAAAAAGAAACGCAGAAATTATAAACAAACCAGCACAAATATAAATTACAATATAACTACCAAAATAATTATCAAAAAAAACTCTCCAAAGACAATATAAAACTATTAATAAAGAACCAATACCTAAAACAGCAAAAGTAACTCCAGCAAGAGCATTATTCTCTATTTTCTCATATAATTTTTTATAATCCTTATCAATACTTTTTTTCATATTCATCTTCTATGCCCTATCATCTTATAATTTGAATCTCTCTGCATTCTTAATCTTC
>CAZYRO010000051.1:0-5572 GCA_964649435.1 uncultured Candidatus Saccharibacteria bacterium
TCTTTACTTCTCTTCACAAAAAGAAAGAAGGAACTCCAACCATGGGTGGATCTTTGGTTTGGATAACGGCAGCTTTCTTAGCCATAGTCTTTTGGTTTTTATCTAAAGTCTTTGATTCCAATAGTATCTTGTCGAGTCTTAATTTTCTAACTAGAGAACAAACCCTTCTTCCTTTGGGAATTTTGCTTTTTGCCGCTGTAATAGGATTAATCGACGACTTTATTGGTATTTCTAAGATTGGCGGTCGAGGCAGGGGATTAAGCATTCGAAAACGTTTCATTATTTATGCGGCAATAGCAATAATAGGGGCTTTGTGGTTTTATTTTAAACTTGACTGGGATCTTTTTCATATTCCTTTTGTAGGTAGTTTTAATATTCATTGGTGGTATATTCCTATATTTGCATTTGTCGTTACTGCTACTGCTTTGTCTACTAACGAAACTGACGGCCTTGATGGTTTAGCTGGCGGCATTCTCTTGATAGCTTTTTCCAGTTATATCATTATTAGCTATTCCCAGGGAAGATTAGAATTAGCTATTTTTTGCGCAGCCATTGCTGGCGCGCTCTTATCTTTTTTATGGTTTAATATTTATCCTGCTAGATTTTTTATGGGAGATACCGGCTCTATGTCTTTAGGCATAACATTGGGAGTGATTGCCATGCTTACCAACTCTGCTTTATTTCTACCTTTCATCGGATTTATCTTAGTAATTGAATCTTTGTCAGTAATAATTCAGGTTGGTTACAAAAAATTGAAGCATAGAAAATTATTTCTATCTACGCCCATACATCATCACTTTGAAGCTAAAGGATGGCCTGAAACAAAAGTGACTATGCGATTTTGGATTATTGCCGGTGTTATGGCGGCAGTTGGATTGATATTATATTTCATTGACACGAATTTAATATAATGCCAATGTTGCGAATTTTTGCCAATCCACGAATTGCGAATATTTATACTGAGTTTATTGAAGTATTAGCAATCGGCAGATTGGCAATCATTGGCAGATTAGCATTATAAATTTTATGTATGACATTTTAATCAAAAACGGCACTATAATTGACGGCACGGGCAAAAAGAAATTTAAAGCTGATATTGCGATAAAAAAAGATAAAATTAAGAAAATTGAATGTCTAAGCAATGCAAGGGCAAGGATGATTATAAGTGCCGAAAACCAATACATTGCTCCTGGCTTTGTTGATATCAATAATCACTCTGATAGTTACTGGAGATTATTTATTGCCCCTGGATTAAAAAGCATGCTTCAGCAGGGAGTAACTACAATTATTGGGGGAAATTGTGGATCTTCGCTCGCTCCGCTGACAAAAGGAAATCTTATTGTATCGATTCAGAAATGGGCAGATATTAATGAAGTAAATGTTAACTGGTTAACCATGGCAGAATTTTTGAATGTTCTGGAAAAAAGAAAAATAGGAATAAATTTTGGAACTTTAGTTGGACATGCCACCTTAAGACGCGGAATTATTGGCGAAGAATTTAGAAAATTAAAGCCAGAAGAAATGAAAATGATGAAACGAATGCTTGAAGATGCTTTAAAAGAAGGAGCGTTCGGTTTATCAACCGGCTTGGCCTATAGTCATGCCAAAATAGCTTCAACCGAGGAAATTATTGAATTAGCAAAAATTGCTAAAAAAGAACGCGGAATTTATACAAGCCATATTCGCGGAGAAGCAGAAGAATTAATTCCTGCCGTAGAAGAAACCTTAGCCGCAACTAAAAAAGCCGATATTTCAACGGAAATCTCTCACTTAAAAGCCATGGGAAAGAAAAACTGGTCTAATTTTTCAAAAGTTATAGACATGATTGAAAAAGCAAAAAAACAAGGATTAAATATAAATTTTGATGTTTATCCTTACACTACTACTGGTTCAGTCTTGTATATACTTTTACCAGACTGGATAGCCGAAGGGGGAAAGAAAATGTTAATTAAGCGCCTCAAAGATCCTGTTACAAGGATAAGGGTTATTAAAGAGATGCAAGAAACTCAACCTTATGAATATAATAAAGTAATAATAGCTATTTCTCCGGCCGATAAAACTTTTATTGGAAAGAAAATTTCCGAAATTGCTCAAACTCAAGGAATTTCAGCAGAAGAAGCAATTGTTAATATGTTAATTGCTTCTCAGGGTCGAGTTATTACTTTTTTTGAGACGCTAAGTGAAGATAATGTTAAGTTAGCCCTAAAGCATCCTTTGGGATTTATTGCTTCCGACGGCTCCGGTTATAATATTGATTACTATAGAGAAAAGAAAGAACTTGTTCATCCGCGTTGTTTTGGAGCTTTTCCACGATTTTTAGGACGTCATGTTAGAGAAGAAAAGTTAATGAGCTGGGAACAGGCTATTTATAAAATAACCGGCGGACCGGCTGAAAAGATTGGTTTAAAGAAAAGGGGGGTGCTTAAAAAGGGCAACTTTGCCGATATAACAGTATTTAATCCCAAAACTGTAATTGACAGAGCAACATTTGAGAATCCTTTCCAGTATCCTGAAGGAATTGATTATGTAATCGTCAACGGCAAAATCGCCGTAGATAAAGGCAAATACACCGGCAAAATGGCAGGAAGAGTCCTCCGGAAGTCATAAACTCTAAACTCTAAATCCTAAATAAATTCAAATTCAAAATTCAAAAATGTTTAAAGCGAAGTTTTAAACATCTAATCATAATGAAAATATTAGAAAAATTTTTAACAAGAGAGGCTCCATTAATTGCTGTTGAAAGTTGGTACGATGGAATTGTCAAATACACTGAGGAATTTTTTGGTATGCCTTTTCCAGAAAATTTACTTATTTTTAAGAATGGTACAGTTGAATGTTATCGCGACAGTAAACGAAATATGATTGAACTACCCGTAGAATTAGCTCTCTGGGCAAAGTCCAACAAAGATAAGATTAAACTAACTTATCAAAAATTAGAGAGTGTTTTAAATTTATTTAAAAGGATAAAAATAAACAGAGAGACATCAATAAAGGAACTTATAAAATATTTGCAAGACACGAGAAAAGCTCTTGTTGATGGCTTTCCTGGTTTAGTCACCACTTATTTATTTCAACTCTGGCAAGATGCTTTTATTAAAAAAGATAAACAATTATTTGATAAAAAGTTAATCGAAGAAGGTAAATATTGGCGAGAACGAACCGGAGAATTTTTCGATAAGTCAATAGACATGATATATTCCTTGTTAAAAGAAATTGCAACAAGAAAAAATTGGGATTTTGCATCACTGAAGTATATTACTTATCAAGAGTTAATTAAGAGCATTAAAGAAAAAAAATCCTTGCCCTTAGATATTATCCAGAAAAGACAAGGCTCGGTTTTTGCTTATATCAATGGAAAAATTCTATACGAACCAGACATAGATAAAAGCTTAAAAGCTCATGGTTATCAAATTAAAAAGGAAGCCAAAAAAGATATCAACGAGCTTAGAGGTGCCATAGCTAATAAAGGTAAAATTAAGGGAAGGATTAAAATTGTTCTTAACAGAAGCGAGTTAAATAAAGTTGGTAATGACGATATTTTGGTAGCTCCGATGACAACGCCATGGTATTTACCTGCGATGAAAAAGGCCGCAGGCTTTATTACTGATGAAGGAGGTCTGCTTTGTCATGCTGCCATTGTTTCCCGAGAAATGAATAAACCCTGCATCATCGGCGCCAAAATTGCAACAAAAGTTCTAAAAGACGGGGATTTGGTTGAAGTTGACGCGAATAAGGGGATTGTGAGAAGAATAAAATAGATGATCCCAAAGAGGAATTTAAGTGGAGAGAATTGAAATTAAAGATTGGTCGAAAAAGAAAACAAAATCAAAATGAAGAGTATTTTATATCCTTCACTGAGGGTGTTGAGAAAATCCTAATTTACAAAAGTCTATGGCAAAAGAAAAATATTTAATTATGAGGGACAGGAAACGTATTGGAATAGCTCCTTTGTGTTGGAATCCAATAAGTCATACTTCTTTAGCTGCCAAGAAATTATATAAGACAGGCATAACAATAGAATGGATGGTATCGAAAGATGGTAGGGCTAGAACTATATTTATGAAAGATAACTGGAGCAGGGTTGCAAACATCATTTCAGAAAAACTTTTAAAAGAAAAAGGATATTTTGAGAGACTACAAAAAAGACTCAAGATAGAAGCTATAAAAATGGAAAAATTTCTGCAAAGAATGAAAAAAGAAAATATTTCAAAATTGAGATATAATGAATTAATTAATTTGGCAAATAAAATAAAAAAAATGTGGCTTGATTATGATGTAATCAACGTTTATGCGTGGTATATAGGAGGCGATGAATTTAAAGAAAAGATTGATAAATTATTGAATTTGTCCCACGAAGAGTTTTTATTTTTAACTACACCAACAGAGAAAACAGAGGTAAGTAAATTAGAATATGAATTATTAAAATACACGAAGTTAATCAAAAAAGGAAAAAGTGATTTAGGGAAAACAGCAGAGAAGTTATCAAATAGTTATAGCTGGATTCCGCTTGGATATGATGGCTTGGAATATTGGGACAAGAACCATTTTGTTAACGAATTAAAGAAAAAAGTTAAAAATTATAGCGAAAAAATCGATAAAGAAATTGAACTGATCAAAAAAACGGATAAAGAAAATTTAAAAAAAAGAGATGAAATAATAAAAAAGCATAAACTAAATAAACAACAACTAAATTTGATAGATATAATTAATGTATTAGCAATTTGGACAGACGAGAGAAAAAAACTAGAATTTCCACTTCACTATTATTATTCTCAAATTTTACTAGAGATAGAAAGGAGATATAATATTCCTTATAAAAATTTAAAATATTTATTTACAGAAGAACTGTCTAATATTGAAAAAAATAGAGATAACATTTTAGAAATAAGCAACAGGAGGATAAACAGTGAATTTATGGTTGAATTTAAAAATGAAAGGAGAAGCATTGTTTCAGAAAAGGAAAAAGATACAATTTTAAAAGAATTGGAGAAGCAGATAAAACGAGTAGGTATAGATATTAAAGGAATGATAGCATCAAAAGGAACAAAGAGTATTTATCGAGGCATAGTTAAAGTTTTGTTTTCGCCTAAAGAAGGAAGCAAAGTTAAGAATGGTGATTTTTTAGCAGCTACCATGACCTCCCCTGATTATATCACTGCCATGAAAAAAGCAATTGGGTTTATTACAGACGAGGGTGGAGTTACTTGCCATGCAGCTATAGTAGCTCGTGAAATGAAAAAACCTTGTATCATCGGAACTAAAATCGCCACTAAGGTTTTGAAGGATGGAGATTTGGTTGAAGTTGATGCGAACAAGGGAATTGTGAGAAAAATAAAATGATAAAAGATTTTAAAAATAAAAGAGTCACGGTGATGGGTCTTGGATTGCACGGCGGGGGAGTGGGAACAGCAAAATTTTTTGCCAAGCAGGGAGCAAAAGTGCTGGTGACTGATTTAAAAGCGCGCAAAGAATTAAAAGAATCTCTTAAAAAACTTGCTCCGAGTTCGTTAAGGAGATATAAAAATAAAATAACATACGTTTTGGGAAGACACAGAATGGGAGATTTCAAAAA
>CAZYRO010000052.1:0-5500 GCA_964649435.1 uncultured Candidatus Saccharibacteria bacterium
GATCGCGGAATTAAAACAAAATTTAATTAATAGTATTCAAGACTTCGCCTTAAATGTCTGGAATAAAAAATGCAGGACATCGAATGTCCTGCATAAAACCCATAAAACTTCTGTGATTAACTCTTTAATTCAATCCCTATTTTGTCTGCAATCTGATTAATCCATTTTTCAAGCCTATCAACTTTAGCAGTTAACGCAATCATCTCTTGATAATAACGTTGACCAAGTTCCATATATTTATCAACAGAATTTCTAAGATTGTTAATATCTTTTTTAGTGGCGAGGGTTTCAATTTTTTCCTCAACAGAGATTACTCTGTTCGTTAAATCAGTTACATCCTCCTTGCTTGCCGTTTTCTCAAATCTTTTATCGACCACATCAAATCTTTTATCGACACTATCAAAACCTTTTTTAACCATTCCGGCTAAATTATCTAGAGTAAATTTATTTTTTGGATTAGAGTTTTTCATATTTACACTTCAATTATACTTCCCCAAAAATGATTGTCAAATTAATAGGATTTATGGACTAATTCCTAGGGCGTTTGGCATTTTATTAGTAATTGGTAATTAGATATTAGAAATTTTAACTGTATGTTATGGCATTGACAGAAATTTTCAGCCCTGCTAAGATATAAGCAATAATAATATAATTAATAGAATTTGTGGAATTTAAAGGGGGTTGCGTTAACTGTTGATAACTTGTGAAAAAAATGCTAATTAGAAAAGAAAAGTTTAATTTTGTCCAATTCTTAAAGTTTAATTTTTGGCTTTATGAAGCCAAAAATTCATTACGGGTTTGAAAAATATTATTTTTAAACTCTTTAATTAACTTTTCCACAATTTTACTATATGACTAAGAATTTTCTCCAGGAGCAAAAGGAAAAATTAGAAAAAGAAAAAAAGAGACTTGAAACAGAACTTAAAAGCTTTGCTAAAAAAGACCCCCATATTGAAGGAAATTGGGAAACAAAATTCCCTGATTTTGGCATTCAAACCGCAGATCCAAGCGAAGAAATAAAACAAATTGAAGAATACGAAGCAACTTTGCCAGTTGAATACGTCCTGGAAACAAAACTTGAAAAAATTAACAAAGCTTTAGAACGAATAAAAAAAGGAACTTATAGCACTTGCCAAAATTGTAAAAAAGGGATTAAAATAAAAAGATTAAAAGCTTATCCCGAAGCAAGCTTATGTATAAAATGCACTAAAGGAGGAAAGTGAGAGTAAATGACAAGAATTTTGTCAGCAGCAATTATGGGTTTAAACGCCCGAATAATCGAAGTGGAGGTTGATTTGACGCCCGGCCTCCACATTTTTAATATTGTGGGTTTGCCGGACAAAGCAGTTGAAGAAGCAAAAGAAAGGGTTTCAGCGGCCATCAAAAACAGCAATGCAGTTCCTCCCAGAAAAAAGAATCAACGTTTAATAATCAATTTGGCTCCGGCCGATATTAAAAAACAAGGGCCGGCTTATGACCTGCCAATTGCTTTGGGTTATCTTTTAGCTTCAAAGCAGATTTCATTTGATCCGAGAGAGAAATTATTTGTTGGTGAATTAGCTTTAGACGGAAAAGTCAGAGCAATAAATGGCATTCTTTCTACTGCTTTATTAGCTAAAGAAAAAGGAATAAAAACTCTTTTTACGCCAAAAGAAAATGCCCGAGAGGCCGCTTTAATTGAAGGCTTGGAAATAATCCCAGTAGAATCTCTTTTACAAGTAATTGCTCATTTGGAGAATAAAATTTTTATATCTGCCCAGCCGCCAACGAATTCAGAAGAAATGACCCCGCAAAGTGGCCTGACAGCTATTGCAGAACAAGATATGGCCTATATTAAAGGCCAAGAAAATGCTAAAAGAGCGCTTGAAATCGCGGCTAGCGGAGCTCATAATTTACTGATGATAGGACCGCCAGGTTCAGGAAAGAGTCTTTTAGCTAAAGCCGCGCCTTCGATTTTACCCAAGATGAGTAAAGCCGAAATTCTGGAAGTTACCAAAATATACAGCGTAGCCGGAAAACTTGATTCTAGAACACCAATAATTACCCAGCGGCCATTTCGAGCGCCCCATCATACGGCTTCCGAAGTCAGCTTAATCGGGGGCGGAGCTTTTTCAAAACCAGGAGAAATAAGCTTAACTCATCGAGGTATTTTATTTCTTGATGAATTTCCCGAATTCCACCGAAACCTTTTGGAAAGCCTGCGCCAGCCCTTAGAAGACGGCATAGTAACCGTTTCCCGGGCAAAAAGCAGTTATACTTACCCGGCTCGCTTTATTCTGATAGCCGCTATGAACCCCTGCCCTTGCGGATATGCCACCCATCCCACCAAACCCTGCACTTGCTCTGCAAACCAAATTAGAAGATACCAACATAAAATTTCCGGTCCTCTGCTTGACAGAATTGATATTCACGTTGAAGTTCCTCAACTAAAATATGAAAAGCTGGCTTCAGAAAAAGTGGCTGAAGAAAGTAATTCAATTAGAAAAAGAGTGGAAAAAGCCAGGGAAATACAAAGGAAGCGATTTAACAAGGTAAACAGCGAAATAAATATTCTCCAAATCAAAAATTACTGCCAAACCGACGATCTCGGAAAAAGTTTACTAAGAAGCGCGGTTAATAAAATGGATTTATCGGCCAGAGGCTACCACCGGGTTTTGAAACTGGCAAGAACCATAGCCGACTTGGCAGAAGAAGAAAATATTTCAAAAAATCATATTGCCGAAGCGCTTCAGTACAGACCAAGACAGGAAGAATACTAATAAAATTTCTAATTTCTAATTTCTAATATCTAATTTCTAATTTCTAATTTCTAATATCTAATTTCTAATATCTAATTTCTAATATCTAATTTCTAATAAAAATCTAAATGTCAAATAATAAAAAGAATAGAATTTACGACCTAGAAGAAAGAACCGCTAAATTCGGTGAAGATATTATTGAATTTACTAAAAAGATACCTAAAAATACTATAACTATACCTTTAATAGGTCAAATAGTAAGAGCAGGAACTAGTGTGGGAGCTAATTATTGTGAAGCTGATTGCGCTGAAACAAAAAAGGATTTTGAACATAAATTAGGTATTTGCAAGAAAGAATCTAGGGAAACAAAACATTGGCTTAGAATGATTGCGAAAGCAGTACCGGAACTAAAAAATGATCCGCGAAAACTTTGGCAAGAAGCAAGTGAATTAAATTTAATATTCATCTCAATTGTTAAAAAATCTCGAACAAAAAAGTAGTTTAGTAATTAGAAATTAGAAACCTGTCTGCCGACAGGCAAGATTAAAAAAGGACGCCTTATGGTGTCCTTTTTATTTTTACGTATATCTTATATTGCCCTTTGGGAAGATAATCTCTAACTACTTTGTAAACTCCCCTTACTTTCTTTATTTTAATCAAGATATGAGGATTCAGAACTCTAAATTCATAATAAGTCATACCTAATCTCTCGGCTATTTCTACAATTCGTTCTGTCTGATAATTGACAGTGATTATTTTTGCTTCTGCTGGATAGGGTTTATATTTAATCTTATTTATTTCTTCGAGTGAGGGGAAGCCGTATTTTTCAGGATTCTCCATTATCAGCTTAACAGCAATAGCTAAAAAGGGATATCGCCGAGCTTGAAGAGGAATATCTTTTACGTTATAAAAATCTCGGGCGCGCTCCTTTTTTTTCTCGTCTACATATCTGTCTCTATGCATATTATAACAAACTAATGCCGACATCCACTCACTAATCTCGGGATCCTGATAAAGCTCTTTCAAATGTTCTAAGGCTGCTTCTGTTGACTTTTCATAATCAAGTCGTTCGTCAACATATGAATCAACTCTTAAATTACATAAATCTCTTGCCGTATCTTTTATGAACTGCCAAAGGCCTTTTGCTCCCGCGGAAGAACTCGCTTCTGGATTAAGATCACTTTCAATCGCCGCTATGTATTTCAAATCTTCCGGCAAATTATTCTCTTTTATTTTTTCTTCAATCATGGGAAACCAGCGTCCTGATCTCAAAAAAATCAATGCCGTTGCCCAGCGATTTGATTCATACATCAATGCCCATTCCAATCTCTCTCTAACGTCAAATCTGTTTAATGGAACTTTTTCTCCGCAAAAAATCACTTCTTTTGGAATAAAAGGATAAATGCTTTTTTTAGAAAGTTCATTTTGCCGCGCATTAATCAAGTAAATCAATTCTTTAATTTGGGAATCCTCTTCTTTTTTTAATTGCTTTAATTCCTGCTCAAGTTTTTCAATCTTTTCCTGAAGAACAATTTGAGAATCTATTTCTGGTTTTTTGAAAAAACAATCAATTGTAAACAAAAGAAGAAATACTGCCAGTAAAGGGCTAATTAATCGCAAATTGAAAACTTTTTTCACTCTTACCTCCTTATTTAATTTTCAAACAACTATATCAATTCATTATACCTATTTTTTTAAAAAAGACAAATAAAAAATCCCAAAAAAGGAATTAGAAATTTTATTAGTAATTAGTAATTAGAAATTAGAAATTGGTATTAGAAATTAGATATTAGAAATTTTAGTAGATGTATCCTCTAATGACCCGATTATATTTATTCAGCGTTCTTGACCTTAACTTTCCTTTGGCCCAATAAGGAACGCCATACATTTCAGAAACAGTAACCATGTCACCGTTTACTGCTTCAACATAAGCAACGTGGCCATACCAACTTTCATTTGTTGCCATAATAGCCCCCGCAACTGGCTCTGAGCCGGTTTGAAATCCGTATCTTTGAGCATTGCCAAGCCAATATTTAGCATCTCCATTCCAAGGAACATATCTTTTTTGAGCTACATACCATGTGCATTGACCCCACGGAAAATTATGGCTTGTACCTGAATAAGGCCCGCTGTAGTAAGATGCAAATTGAATGCTTGGCTGAGAATAATAAATTGATTTTTTCCCATCGGGAATAATTATTTCCTGACCCAATTGAATAATTCCATTTGCGGGCAGTCCATTGTAGACAATGGTCTTTTTAACGTCTCCTTTATACTTTGCAACTATATTACTTAATGTCTCACCTTTCTTAGCTTCATGAAGTATCCCCGAAACTGGCAAAATAGTTAATTTCTGTCCCGGTTTAATAACGCTCCAATAGTTTAAATTGTTCGCCCAAAGCAAGGTATTGGTTGAAATCCCAAAAGAAGCAGCAATATAAGAAGGGCTGTCGCCCGATTGGATTTCGTAAGTAATAGTGCCGCTTCTCTGCTTGTCAAAAATTCCGGTATTATTTGTTGAATTCGGAAGAGGACTATTAGTGCCTAAAAAGGCGGCGCCTTGAACAAGAATATTATCGATAAATTCCTCTCCACCAAAGCCATCGCCAAACTCGCCTGCCAGTAAAGCAAGATTATTTACTTGACCAAAAAATTGATAGCCCGAACCATACGCATAGGAACCATCTCTAAGCAATCTTTCTTCTGTCTGCTGAAATTGAGCTCTTAAAGATTCTTCTGCAATTAAATATTGTTCCTTACTC
>CAZYRO010000053.1:0-5410 GCA_964649435.1 uncultured Candidatus Saccharibacteria bacterium
AATATAATTTTTTGAAGTTCCTTCTAATTTCATTCCGCCAACATTAATTACCAAATCGCCAGGATTAATGCCTTTTTGAAGAGAGCCGGTGCTGCCAACTCGAATAAATGTATGAACTCCAATTCGAGCTGCTTCTTCTATGGCGATAGCTGTCGAAGGAGCGCCAATACCCGTAGAAAGACAAGAAATTTTTGTTGATTTATAGATTCCAGTAACTGAATGATATTCACGATGATAAGTGATTTCTTTAGATTTATCCCAGAGCTTGCTAATTTTTAAAACTCTATCCGGATCGCCGGGCAGTAAAACATAATTGGCTAAATCGCCCTTGCGACAGTTAATATGATACTGCCGTTCTCCTTTCTGTTTTGGATTTTTTGCGCTTGGTTTTATCATAATTTATTATTAATTATTAATTATGAACGTTAATTAGGTGTTGCCAATAAATTCTCTTAATATTGAATTTTTAGGAATAATGCTGTCATCTTTCCATTCCTTGATAGAAGATAGAAGTTCGTAAACTCTTTGAGCGCGAATATAAGCATCTTGTCGACCAGAGTCATTTTTGTAAGTTTTAATTATCTCAGGAAAATACTGATAAAGATGATGTTTAAGAATTGGCAATTCATATGGCAGGGAAGTATTAAGAATATAATTGGCTTGAGAAATATATGGAATAATATTTTTTAATTCTCCTCGCCTAACATAATGCCAATGCCCAACAGTTTTAGATGGATTAAGGGATCTAAATTGACTATCTCTAATCATTCTTCTTAGCAATCGAATATCTGTCCATCTAACAAACTGATTCTCCTTATCCCGTAATTGGCAAAGCGTTTCTAAATAAAGACCAAATTTTTTATCTATTGGTATGCTCTCGGTTAGTTTGGGATAAAGACCAAAGTGCGAATCAAGTAAAATTATTTGATTTTTTTTTAATTTTAAGGATTGCGTCTTTTTTTCTCTCTTGCCAGTCTTAAAATCATATACGGGCGCTTGAATAGTTTTACCTTTTATTAAATCGCTTAGATTTTCATTTATCAAAGGCAATTCAAGGGCATAGGGTCCTTCATAATCATAATCGCCATAAGCATCTTTTATATGTGTTCCAAGACTATAAAAATAATTATCAACCGTAAATTTAACTAAATTAATGCTTTTTTTCCGTAATATTTTTGCTAATCGATTAGTAGTCGTTGTTTTACCCGACGAAGAAGGTCCGGCAATGCTAAGTAATTTAATTCTATTTTTTCCTTGAAAAAATAATTTAGCTATTTGATTAATATCTTCATTGTATTTTCCTTCAGACTCTTTTACTAATTGAGGAAAAGTCCCTGCTCCTATGTGTTCATTCAATTTATCGACTGTTTCGCAAGAATGTTCTAAATTCCAAACCAAGACTTCCCAAATACTTTTATAAGGGATATTTTCAATCTCTTTTTTTTCTTTTTTTTCTCGTATCTCTTTGCGCTTCTGGCGGTAAAGAATATAAGCCTTGGCAGTTTTGGCATGACCATTTTCAATTAAAACTTTTTCTACAACATCTTGAATGTCTTCTACGGTTGGAATAGTTTTAGGAAATTCTTCTTCTAAAATTTTAACTATTTGAACAGTGAGTTCTTTAGCTAATTTAAAATTTTTGCCACCAACTTCAGCTGCTGCTTTATAAATTGCTTCGGTAATTTTCCGTTGATTAAATGAAACTAATGTCCCATTGCGTTTGTAAACTTTTTTAATCATTATTTTTCAATTATTTTATATTTTTTATCAAACTTCCTTTGTTTAAATAGAGCAATCATTCCTTCAATTATAAAACCTGTTCCAGTAAAAAACCAAAACCAATCAGAAGAAAAATTGTAAATTCCAAATAATTTGATAAATGCTCCAATAGCAAGAACAAATCCTATTAAAACAAAAAATTCATATCGTATAGGATTAATTTTTGAAAATTTTATCTTTTTTATTTTTTTCTTTATCATAAATCGGCGAACTTATTTTCATATATCGGGACGCCGGGAATCGTCAGCCCAAGGCTGATCCGCCTCGGGCGGAAACCCTTATTTAATTAAATCGGGGTGGCGGGATTCGAACCCGCGATCTCACGCACCCCATGCGCGCGCCCTAAACCACTAGGCCACACCCCGTTATTTATTTTCTCTTACTCATTGCCTTGATACATTTAGTACAAGCTTTTACTCTTTTTCCCGACGGCAACCTAACCCACTGCAAATTTGGGTATTTTCTTTTTTTGCCGGTTGGGTTATACTTACCTCGAAGTTTTTTTCGAGTAACCGCAATCATTGATTTTTTCCCGCACAACGCGCAAATCTTTGCCATATGTTTAAATTTATCATGAAATTAATTATTTGACAACCGTTATGAATCCTCTTTTCTTTATTATACAAATCGCTATCTTGCTTATTTCTATAATTATTCATGAGGTTTCTCATGGGGCGGTAGCCAATAAATTAGGAGATCCAACTGCTAAACATGCCGGAAGATTAACCTTGAATCCTATAAAACATCTTGATTTGTGGGGCTCGTTTTTAATTCCCTTATTTTTGTTAGTAGTTAGAAGCCCGGTTCTTTTTGGTTGGGCAAAACCAGTACCATATAATCCTTATAATCTAAAAAATCAACGTTGGGGATCGGCAACGGTTGCTGCTGCAGGGCCAATGTCAAATTTATTGGTAGCTCTTATTTTTGGATTACCATTACGTTTTATCTCTTGGGGGAATTCAATTTATGCTTATAACCTTATTCAGATATTTAGTTTGATTGTTCTTCTAAACTTGCTTTTGGCGATTTTCAATTTAGTGCCCATTCCGCCACTTGATGGTTCAAAAATTCTTTTCGCTGCTCTGCCTTATCGTTATGATAATATTCGGATAGCTCTGGAGCGATATGGAATGTTTATTCTTCTCTTTTTTATTTTTTTTCTTTTCCAATTCATTTTGCCAATTGTTTTTTGGCTTTTTAAAGTAATTGTTGGAACCTCGTTGTTTTTATAGGCGAGGATATGATAGAGAATTTTTAAATGCTTGACAGAAATCTTGTAATTTCTTATCCTAAAATAAGAAAAGAGGTATTTTTATGAATATAGGAATTATAGGTCTCGTTTTAATATTAGTCGGCTGGATTCCCCAGACAATAAAAGCAATCAAAGAAAAATCCGGAATGGATTTAAGATTTGCCATCATGTATACTACTGGCTGCGTGCTTTTGACTATTTACGCGATTAAAATTAATGACTGGATTTTTATTATCTTAAATGGCGGGGCTGCTACTTTAAGCGGAATTTCCTTGATTTATTCTATAAAAAGACCTAGAAAAAAGAAAAATGAATAAACGTGTTGTTCTTTAAGAATTTACCCAAAATTCAATATTATAAGGAGGCATTAATGTTTAATATAAAATTTATACTTGTTATAGCGGCATTTACTGTGATTTTTGTGCTTTATGTCAGACATATTCGAGAAAATTACGATAAATCTAAATCAAATTGGAAAAAATTATTTTTAGAATTTTTTATAGCTAGCTTTGTTTTCCTTATCAGCGTTCGAATATTTGGCTTATTCGGCGTAAAACTAACAGAAAACTTTTGGTTGTTTGGGATGTTAATTCTATTGATAATTCCGATTATTGTTGGCTTGCTTTACTATATTTATAGTAGAAAGAAAATAAAATATCATTTTTTTGTTTTAGACTTGAGTCATTGCATTATATTCAATAGATTTTACAAAATGATGGTCGCAGTTAATTTGTTATGGGGTTTAAAATCTAAGCTTTTTTAAAATTTTAATATAAAATACCGACGAATTGTCGGTATTTTCTTTATCAGATTTGACACAACTATGGAAATTTGCTAATTTGAGAAACATAATGCCTACTATTCACCAACTAATTAAAAAACCGAGAAAAAAAGCAAAAAAGAAACCAAAGGGCCCTGCTCTTTGGAAAGGGTTTAATATTCTTAAAAATAGGCCCGCTCGCTATTTTTCTCCGTTTAAAAGGGGAGTTTGCATTAAAGTGACTGCAATTCCTCCCAAAAAACCGAATTCTGCTCTTAGAAAAGTAGCCAGAGTTCGCTTAACCAATGGCGCGGAAGTAACCGCTTATATTCCAGGCGAAGGCCACAATCTTCAGGAACATTCAGTGGTTTTAATACGAGGCGGGAGAGTTAAAGATTTGCCCGGAGTTCGTTATCATGTTATTCGAGGAGTATTGGATGCCGAAGGAGTGGAAGGAAGAAAACAGCAGAGATCAAAGTATGGAACAAAGAAGGGGGAGGTAGTAAGTGTTAAACCTAAGGCCGAAGAAGAAACATTGGTAGAAGGCGAAACAAAACCAGAACCGGAAAAGAAAAAAGAATAATAAATAATGCCAAATATATGCGCAGGAAAAAAACTACAAAAAGAGAGATTGCATCAGATTTAAAATATAATGATAAAAGATTGGCGAAGTTTATTAATAATGTAATGAAAGGAGGCAAAAAATTCGTTGCTCAACGGGTAGTTTATAATGCTTTAGAAATTGTGAAATCTAAAACTAAAACAGAAAATCCTCTGGAAATTTTTAACAAAGCGATGGATAATGCTTCTCCTGTATTAGAAGTTAAATCTCGGAGAGTTGGAGGGGCCAATTATCAAGTTCCTTACGAGGTAAGAGGAAATCGAAAAGAAGCTTTAGCTGCGCGCTGGATTATCGGCGTAGCTAAAAAAAGAAAAGGCAAACCAATGGCGGAAAAGCTCGCCCAGGAATTAATTGATGCCTCTAAAAACGAAGGAGAAGCAATTAAAAAGAAACAAAACGTCCACAGAATGGCTGAAGCAAATAAAGCTTTTGCTCATTTTGCCTGGTAGCAGACTACCAATTACTAATTAGTAGTATGAGACAGTATTCAATTGAAAAAACTCGGGATATTGGATTTATCGCTCATATTGATGCTGGCAAAACAACCGTTACCGAACGGGTGCTTTTTTACACTGGGATTTCTCATAAAATTGGTGAAGTTCACGAAGGAAAAGCGATAATGGATTGGATGGCTCAAGAAAAAGAGCGAGGCATTACTATTACTTCTGCCGCTACTACTTGTTTTTGGAATCCGGGAGAATACTTAGTTAAGAATAAAGAAAATGAATATAGAATTAATATTATTGATACGCCCGGCCATATTGATTTTACTGCTGAAGTTCAGAGGTCTTTGAGAGTATTGGACGGGGCAGTGGTTATTTTTGATGGGGTAGCAGGCGTAGAGGCTCAATCAGAAACTGTTTGGCGTCAAGCTGATAAATACAAAGTTCCAAGAATATGTTTTATAAACAAATTGGATAGAACTGGTGCTGATTTCTTTTATGATGTAAACAGTATTGCACAAAGATTGACCGACAATGGTGTTGTAATGCAATTA
>CAZYRO010000054.1:0-5225 GCA_964649435.1 uncultured Candidatus Saccharibacteria bacterium
ATTCTCTTTTAATACTATTTTAGGTGAGGTTGGCCCTGAACAGGGCTATAAACCAGAATTAGTTATAAAAAAAGATAAAACCACTCCTGAATATGGCGGAGGATTATGCCAGGTTTCAACCACTACTTTCAGAGCAGCGATTTATTCTGGCTTGCCAATCACTGAACGCACTCCTCATGCTTTTTCAGTAGTGTATTATGCTCCGCAAGGTTTTGATGCTACCATCTATCCCCCTCATCCCGACCTTCGATTTATAAATGATACTCCTGGCCATTTACTTATTCAAACAAAAGTAGAAGATTCTGAGTTATTCTTTGAATTTTATGGAACTGACGATGGCCGAAAAGTTGAAGTTGACGGGCCTTATCAGTACGATATAAAATCCGACGGCTCAATGAAAGCAAGACTTATTCGAAAAATTTATAAAAACAATGAATTAATCGAAGAAAAAACTTTCTACTCCAATTATAAATCCCCAAGCTTATATCCTGTTCGGAGAAATCCATTAGAGTAAATAAAAATTCCCCGTCGTCAAGGGGAATTTTTATGGGCGAGGAGGGATTCGAACCCTCAAGGCCTTGCGACCATAAGGTCCTAAACCTTACGTGTATTCCAGTTCCACCACTCGCCCTTTGATTCATTCTACTATATAAAAAGCTAATAAGCCAAGGCTTATTAGCTTTTTATTAAAAATATCTAATTTTAATTCTATAGCTTGACTACCTATTATGCCGAAGGTGTTACTCCCAAAAAATTAGCCACTGTATCAAGTATAATTCCAGCTAAAAGAATAATAGCCGCGCCAATCAAGCCGGTAATTATGGTCTTTTTAGCGGTTTTCTGCTTGTCTTCATTTCCGCCAGACGTCATATAACCTATGCCGCCAATGATAATAACAATTAAAGCTACGGCAAAGCCAATAACATAAACCCAATTAGCAGCATCATCTAAAATGCCCACAATCGCATCAAGGTCCCAACTCCCTCGCACAACTGCAGCGCTAGCTATCACAGGAACAAACAATAGAAGTAATAATAAATATGGTAAATATTTTTTTATGCGCATAAATTTGCTTTTAATAATTTAGTTAACTAGTCAACTAAACTCAAATCGACCTTTGCTCTATTAGATATAAAATTAAAGTTTATCTAATAAAGTTTAATTTAATTTACATAGGAATAGGATAAAATAAAGGATATAAAAATTCAAGCAAAAGAGACAATATAAAACCCGAACAAAGAACTATTGCCGCACCTATTAATCCATTCTTTATAATATTTTTCCCTTTTTTTAAACTGTCCTCATTCCCGCCGGCCGTCATTATGGTAATGCCGCCAGCTATAATAATAATAAAAGCCAAAGTCCAGCCAATAATATAAAGAGCATCTCCAATTCTATCCACTAATCTACAAAGCCCAAAAGCAGCTGTTCCTCCAGTCTCCGATATCAATCGGAAGCAAGGATCCGGACAAGCGATGCCGGTAAGAATACAAACAATATCTCCAAGAATATTGCCAATAAAATTAGCAAACCCTGCCCGAGCCACAAAAGGAAAAAGGAAAAAAACAAGCATTAAAATAGGTAATATTTTTTTTATCATAATAAAGGTGTTAAAAATTCAGTTAATAAATCTAATATAAAGCCCGCGCAAAAAACTATTGCTGCGCCTATTAATCCATTCTTTATAATATTTTTCCCTTTTTTTAAACTGTCCTCATTCCCGCCGGCCGTCATTATGGTAATGCCGCCGGTTAAAAGAACAATAAGGGCTATGCCTCCGCCGAGTATATAAAGAACAAGCGCAATTCTATCTAACATATTATATAATTTCTCGCTATATCCTTCTTCTTGAGCTTGAGTAATAAAAGGAAGTAAAAATAAAATAAGCAATAAAATTGGTAAAAACTTCATTTTCATAATTATATAGTTATTAACTCTTTACTATTAATTCTTTAATAAAGCCAACTATAAAATCAACTAAAACTACAACAGCAACACCAATTATTGTCCACGTCATAGTTTTCTTTCCCTTTTTAAGTTGTTCTTCATTCCCGCCGGCAGTCATAATTTGAATTCCTGCCCAAATAACCATTATTGTACCAATACCAAGAGCAATGCCTTTTAATAATTCGGTAATTACCGGAATTATATCTTCTATTTTTTCATACTTAAAAGGATTCTCTATTGTTATAAAACTATCACTTCCCTGGGCTTGAACAAAAATTGGCCCTCCTAAAAAAAGTATAGCAAAAAATAGAAATAAAAACAAGGAAATTATTGTTGAAAGCTTCATAATTTTAGATTATGGATTTTAAATTATTATTTACTTTTTCATCAATAATACTGACACTTGATTGGCGGCTTTATTTATTGCGCCTTTTATAATCTCTTCTCCTAACACTACTGATTCTACCATATTAGCAAATATCTTTTCAATAGCCTGATTATCTATTTGATACCAACTGCGAGCCGAAAGAGATTGATTGGCAAAAACAGTTAAATCGGAATTACTTTTTTGCCAATCAAGCAAGTCCCTTCGAGAAATCGGCCTTTTAGTCTTTTCTAAATAATTTTTAAGATTTTCTTTTCCAGCAAGAAAAAGAAGGAACTTCCAAGCTTCCTTGGAATTCTGAGAATTCCTAGAAACTACTTGGGCCCAATAATTAGCATAATTCACGTCAAACTCTCTATTCTCAATTTGAGGAACTGAAGCCACGTCAAAATTTAAATAAGGAGATCCAGCTTTAATTGTATCAATATGATAGGAATAATTTATCATCATTGCCGCTTTCCCTTGATAAAAAGCATCAAGAGAATAGGGCATCTGACGATTCCAGCAGTAAACTTGCTTAATGGGATTAGAAAAATCAGTATAAAAACGGAGAGCATTTTCTCCGGGATTAAACAATTCTTCTTCTAGGTATGTCGCTCGATTAAATATAGCTTCAGTGCGAGTTTCATTTATCATTTTAGCTCCACTTTGAAGCATTAAAAGAGTCAAAATATCAGTTGAACGATTGATGTTTTCGGCAGTACCTATCGTCGCTCCACTCCTCTCAATATTGCCCCACTTATCTTTCTTGGTTAATTTCTCAACATCATTCAAAAATTCACTCCAGGTAGTCGGCGGAAAGGGGATGCCAGCGCTGTTAAAAAAATCTTTATTATAATAAAGAGCTAAAGTATCAACATAAAAAGGAATAGCATAAATTTTATCGTCGTTAACAAAGTCTTGATAGACTACATCAACAAAAATATTTTGAAAATTTTTAAGGCTCAGAAATTCTTCAGTTTGGGGCATTGGGGTAATCTTATCTTTATACTTTGGAAGCCAGGTATTATGAATGCTAAAAATATCAGGACCCTTGCCTGCGGCAAGAGCATTAATCAGCTCGTTTTCATAATCATCAAATGATTTTTTATAATATTTTATAGTAACATACTCATTTTCTTTTTGATATTTTTCAATTAATTCATCGTAAACATCTATTTTGTCGTAAACACTCCAAAATTCCAAAGTTATTGGCCTTGAATCTCCGTCTTTTTTAATTCCGAACGCCAAAACAGCAATCACAAGGATTATTATAATTGCGCCTATGATTAGAAGTTTTTGTTTATTCATTAACTTTTAACTTTTAACTTTTTATAAATATCATCCCCCAGTGGTGTTTACCAGCCGGGAATTCTTTTTCAAATTTAAGACCTTGCTTTTTGGCTAATTCTCTAATCAAGCTCTTAGAAACAACAAGTTTTTCAGGAGGACCCATTAATTGATTCTTTTGCCACTCAATAATAATTATCTTTCCCTTTTTTTTAACAACTCTATTCGCTTCTTTCATTATATCAATTTTCTTCGGAGATTGAAACAAAATATTAACAAGCAAAACCATATCCAAAAATTCAGTTTCTATCTTTGAGCCGCCCAAAACTTCTAAATTAGACCAAATAGTTTCAACATTAAGCAAGGATTTAATTTTTGCCCTGCTGCGCACTAACTCAAGAGCAGTTTTTAAAACATCAAGAGCATAAATTTTCCCTTTTTCGCCAACAACTTCTGCCATAGAAATAGAAAAATATCCTGCACCGCAGCCAAAATCAGCAATTTTCATGCCTTTTTTAATTCCAAATTCCTCAATTGCTTTTTTGGGATGAAGAAATCCTCCACTTTTTTTTATCATATGATTTTACACGCAAGTTACTGAAGCAACCTTGCCTTTTTCTTCCAATCTCATAATTCTCACTCCTTGAGTTGCTCTTCCTAATTTAGAAATGTTTTTTAAGGGCATTCTGATTACATGGCCCTTCTGAGAAATAGCTATTAAGTCCTCTATCTTCGGTTCAATAATTCGGCCAGCTACTATGAATCCTGTTTTATCAGAAATTTTTGCCGTTTTAATACCCATTCCTCCTCGTCTTTGTTTTTTGTAACTTCCTAATCCGGTTTTTTTGCCATAACCGTTTTCCATTACAATTAACAAGTCACTTTCAAGTTTTGACTTTTCTATTACTCCCATCCCTACTATTTTATCTTCGGCTTTTAATCTGATTCCTCTCACTCCTCGAGCATTCCTTCCCATTGATCTCAAATCTTTTTCAGGAAATCTTATGGCCTGTCCTTTTTTGGTTACTAAAAGAATATCATCATTGCCGCCAGTTCCTTTAACCCACCTTAGATCATCATTTTTATCAACTTTCATAGCAATAAGGCCGCTTCTTCTAATATTCCGAAATTTTTCAAGTGCCGTCTTTTTTATTATACCTCGTTCTGTAACCATTGCCAAAAATTTAGCATTGTTTTGTTTTTTTAATGGCACTACAGCGCTAATTTTCTCTTGAGAAGAAGTCTCTAAAATATTGACAATTGCCTTGCCTCGAGAAACCCGATTTGCTTCGGGAACTTCATAAGCTTTTGTTCGAAAAACTCGTCCGTTATTAGTAAAAAAGAGAAGGTCGTCGTGAGTTGAACAAACAAAAAAATGTTCAACAAAATCCTGCTCTCGAGTCTTTATTCCAATAATTCCCCTTCCTCCTCTTTTTTGAACACGATAAGTTTTAGGATTGACTCGCTTAATATAGCCAGCGCGGGTTACCGTAATCACGGTTTCCTCTTCAGAAATCAAATCCATCTCTTCAAACTCTCCTACTTGCGATCTGTAAACTTTAGTTCGACGTTCATCCCCATATTTATTTTTAAATTCCAATAATTCTTTTTTAGTCACCGTCAA
>CAZYRO010000055.1:0-5128 GCA_964649435.1 uncultured Candidatus Saccharibacteria bacterium
TATCATTATTTTAACAAAATAACAAAAAATTGACAAGGGGTATGTAAAAGATTATTGCTCCGGACGGCTCGGGTTTTTTATTTCCAGTAACTTAATTTTTTCTTTTCCTTCGGTCAATTTTGCTGTATCTTTATCTATTTTGGTAAATTCTTTATAAGCTCGGTTATAAGTATTAACCGTTGCGCTTAAATGGCCGCCTAATTTATTTAAAAATTCACTATAATTTAGCATATGCTTTCTCAAAACTTCAACTTTCTTTTGAATCATCTTTGCTGATTTTTCAATCTCTAATCCTCTTAAGCCCTGCCAAACCGTCTGCAAGTAAGCATAAAAAGAAGTTGGCGAAACTACTACAACATGTTTTTCCCTAAATGCGTATTCTATTAAATCATAGGTGCTTATTTTAACGGCTCCAACTTGATTAATTAAAAGGTCGTAGTAAATCCCCTCTGAAGGAATAAACATAAAAGCAAAATCCATAGTTCCTTCAGAAGGATTAATGTATCTCGCCGTTTCTTCAATTCTTTTCTTCAAATCTTGCCTAAATATCTTTTCTAATTCTTTTTTTCTTTTTGGGTTTTTCTCTTCTCTAATTCGATTGTAATTTTCCAAGGAAAATTTGGAATCAATAGGAATAATTTTGTCTTTAACAAAAATTACCGCATCCACTATTTCTCCGCTTTTAAACTTATATTGAAGCTTATATTGATCGGGGGGGAAAACATTCTTAAGCAGGGTTTCTAAAAAATATTCGCCTAAAATTCCTCTTTGCTTAGGATTAGCTAAAACATCTCTTAATTTACCCAATTGTTCTTTCACGTCCTTAACGTGCTGATGATCTGCATGAATTTTTTCTAATTGAGAAGTAATGTCTTTTATGCGGCTGGTAACGTCGCGGGTAATCTTTCCGCTTTCTTCCAATTGCTTTTGCAAAGTACTTAAGTTTCTCTCTCTTGCTTCGGCCATTTCCTTTCTAATCTCTTTTAATTCACCCGTCAGTTCCTTTTCTTTTTTTCCAAAAAGCAAGTATAAAATTATACCCAATAAAATAAAAATTATTATGTAAATTACGTAAACCATCAACTAAATCTTACTATTTAAAAATTAGATTAGCAAGCTCTCGCTTTAATTTTATCTTAAAATAAATTCGGCAGCTAAAAATAAAATATAGAAAATAATTAAAAACGCTCCTTCTTTCTGAGAAATTTTTTCTTTGGTAGCAATAAAGAAATTTGCAATTAAAATAATAAAGACCATAGAGAGGCCGCCCGTAAAAATCATGTTAAAATTTTCTATTTTAATAGGACAAATCAGGGCGGTAATGCCTAAAATAAAAGTTGAATTTATAACCGTGCTGCCAATTAAATTTCCCAGATTCATTCCCTCGTGTTTAGTAATTACTGATTTTATGCCAAATACTAACTCCGGAAGGGATGTGCCAAAAGCCACGAAAATAAACCCGATCAGGACTAAAGGTAAGCCGATGTCTTGAGCGATTAAAATAGAAAATTTTACTATACCCCAAGAACTAATTAAAAGCATCGTCGCGGCTAACGCAAATATTAATAAATTTCTAAGAAATTGCCGAAAATTCCCAAAAGTTTGAGTCACATGATCCATTCTTTTCTTAAAAGTGTCTTTAGCTTTAAGAATATGGCTCAAATACCAAATAAATACTATTATAAGAACTACTCCGTCGGCTTGAGATAATTTTCTATCAATTAAAAGAAGCAGGGGCAGAATAGAAACAAAAAAAACAATCCAGGTATCTCGTTTGGCAATTTTACTCTCGATTCTAATGCCTCTGGCGAATAAGACAACCGCCCCCAAAACAAAACTCAAGTTAACTATATTTGAACCAATTATATTCCCCAAAGAAAGAATCGGAGTTTTTGAAAAAGCAGAATGTATTCCTATGAAAAATTCGGGCAAGCTTGTAGCCAATGCCATTAAAATAAAAGCTAAAACATACTCGGAAATTTTTAGATAACGAGCTATTGCTACCAAGCTTTTAACTGCAATCGATCCGCTTTTAACTAAAACGCAGGCAAGGATTATAAATAATACAATATAGAGAAAAATCATTTATCTTTTTTAATAAAGAAAAATTTAGTTAGTTCAATAAAAACTAAGTTAATTACTCCCATGGCCAAAACCAAAATCCAATCAAATAATCCCAAGGGAATTGTTTTAAGTAGTTTTTGGAATATCGGAACATAAATTCCTATTAATAGCATAAATACGCCAAAAATCCAGCTATAAATCAAGAGTGGGTTTGAAAAAATATTAATTTGCCAAAGATTTTTATGCAGGTTCTTGCAGGAAAAAACATAAAAAATTGAATCAATGGCCAGCGCGGCAAACATTATTGTCCGAATCTCAGCTATGGGCAAGGCTTTTTTTAAAAGCCACAAAAACAGTCCAAAAAGTATTAAGTCAGTCGCGAGACCAATGATAAATATCAATATCTTCATCTCTTTTGTTAATAAAGATGACCTGAGATTTTCTGGCTTGCGGCTCATTACATCTTCTTCTTTTGATTCAAAAGCTAAAGAAATTGCTGGCAAGCTGTCTTCAACAAGATTAACCCATAAAATCTGGGCTGGCAAAATCGGTAAAGGAAGCCTGGCAATCACGCTTATCCCTATTAAAATTATTTCAGTAAAAGCATCAGCAAATAGAAAAGTAATGGCCTTTCTAATATTGTCAATAATTGCCCTGCCTTCTTCAACGGCCGCTACGATAATCGAAAAATTATCTGTTAAAAGAATCAAGTCTGATGCTTCTTTCGCAACGTCGGTGCCCGAACCCAAGGCAACTCCGATATCGGCCTGTTTTAAAGCCGGAGCATCATTAATTCCATCGCCAGTCATTGCCACCACACTGCCTTGATCCTGCCACGCCTGAACAATTCTTAATTTTTGTCTAGGCTCTACTCGAGCATAAATTCTAAAATCCCTTAACTTCTTCTTAAATTTTTCTTCGCTCAATTTTTCTAAATCTTTCCCTTCAATGATATTTTTTTCTTTAATCGAGAACCCCAATTCTTCGGCAATGGCCTCGGCAGTTAATCTATGGTCGCCGGTAATAATAATCGGTCTCATTCCAGCTTTACGACACACTCTCATTGCTTCTTTAACGTCTTTTCTTAAAGGATCTCTCAGCGCAATAAAGCCGGCAAAAACCATATTTTTAAATTTCTCCTCATAAATACCTTCTTTCTCTAATTTGCCGATAAATTTTTTGGAGTCAAATACTTCTTTAGTTTTTGAAATAAGCGACCCTTTACTTATTTTTTTATAACCGGTTGCTAAAACTCTTAAACCTTTTCTATCTAAATCTCTGTATTTTTTTGTTAATTCTTTTAGTTTTTTAGGAGTTATTACTTGTTCTTTCCCGTCATGTTTTAAATACTTTGAATTCTCTAAAATTATCTCCGGCGCGCCTAAAACATATATTATGTCTTGATTTCTGTTTAATTGATAAAGGCTTGCTGAATATTTATAAACAGGATCAAAGGGCAATTCATCGATTTTAGGTTGTTCTTTTTCTAAATCCTCTTTATTAAGTCCGGCCTGAATCCCGGCTAAAAGTAGAGCTTTTTCAGTTGGTCTTCCTCTAACAACCCATTTTTTCATTATCTCTTCGGGATTTTCAACAAATGCTTCATTGCATAAAGTGGCAATTTTTAGCGCTAAAATATGAGAGTCCGCTAATTCTTTGCTCCCGGTAAAAACTCCCGCTACCTGCATTTTTGCCTCAGTCAAAGTTCCTGTCTTGTCAGTGCAAATAATTTGAGTTGAACCTAAAGTTTCCGTAGCAATTAATTTCCGAACTAATCCTTTCTTTTTGGAAATTTGTTCCATTCCTAAAGCTAAAACAACTGTCATAGCTATTGGGAGTCCTTCGGGGATAGCTGCAACAGCTACAGCTATAGCCGTAATAAACATTTCCAAAATATCTTTTCCGGTTAATGCTCCAATAACAAAAATTCCCGCGCAAACAAAACTAACAAGAATAGTAATAATTCGACTAAAATGAGCTAATTTTTTTTGATAAGGAGTTTTCTCTTCTTTAACCTCCTTAATTGAGATAGCTATTTTTCCTATTTCTGTTTTTGCTCCAGTCGAAATAATAACTGCCTTGGCTTTCCCGTCTTCTATTATCGTTCCCATATAAACCATATTCTCCCTTTCGGCTAATGGAGTTTTCTCTGGTAGAATTTTTAAGGATTTCCTTGAAGCTAACCATTCGCCAGTCAGAGCAGCTTCATTAACTTTCAAATCAAAAATCTCAATTAATCGGGCATCGGCCGGCACTTTATCTCCGGGATGCAGGACAATGATGTCACCGGGAACAATGTCAAACTGATTTATTTCTCTTTCATGCCCTTCTCTTGTAACAATGGCTCTTTCTTTAGTCATTCTTTTTAACTTGTCAAAAATTCTTGAAGCCTTATTCTCCTGAAAAAATCCCACTCCGGCATTCAAAAAAACAGCGGCAAAAATTACCACTGAATCAGTCCAGTTCTGTAAAATTAAAGTGATTAAACCAGCAATAACTAAAATATATATCAAAGGACTTTTAAACTGTTCCAAAAGTATCTTTAATCTCGTCATTCTTTCTCCTTCTGGTAATTTATTTAAGCCAAATTTCTCAAGCCGTTGTTTAACCTCTTCTTTTGAAAGCCCATTCCTGCCCGCGCCAATTTTTCTAAAAATTCCTTCAACGGTTAAGCTGTGCCAACTAAATTCTTCTTTTTTAGATTTGTCTTTCATATTATATCTTATAGCCCCACGGGGATTTGTCAGCCCGAGGCTGATCCGCCTTGGGCGGAAACCCTTAATAGCCCCACGGGGATTTGAACCCCAGTCTCCACCGTGAGAGGGTGGTGTCCTAAGCCACTAGACGATAGGGCCTTATTTAATGCCTTAATTTAATGCATTATTTATTATTATATCTAATAATTCTGGAAATCCAACACCAATTTCTTTAGCAGCTTTTGGAAGTAAAGATTCTTTGGTTAAGCCCGGTAATGTATTCACTTCTAAAATATAAATATTTTGCGTTTTGCGTTCCTGCCTTGCCTGTCCGTCCGGAAGGCGGGCCGGCAGGCAGGTTGCGTTTT
>CAZYRO010000056.1:0-4703 GCA_964649435.1 uncultured Candidatus Saccharibacteria bacterium
GTCTTATTGGAAAGCAATTTAAAATCCTGAAATACCGCGCCAATTTTTCTCCTATAAAATGGCAAGTCTTTAAACTTGATTTTCTTTAAATCTTGGCCATCTACAAATATTTCACCCGAAGTTGGCTCTTCTTCTTTAAGCAACAGTCTCAAGAGAGTAGTCTTTCCCGCCCCCGATTGCCCCACTATAGAAACAAATTCCTGGGGATGGATTTTAAAACTTATTTTTTCTAAAGCAACCGTGTTATTCGAATTAATCGGATAAATTTTTGAAATATTTTTTAAAACTATCATAATTTTTGATTTTTTATATTTCTGACCTCTGCTTCTACAAACTCATCTAATTCTCCATTTAATACTGCGTCTGTATTTGATGTTTCAATCCCCGTTCGTAAATCCTTTACCATTTTGTATGGATGAAGAACATAAGAACGAATCTGATTGCCCCACTCAGCCGCCACTTGCTTGCCTTTAAGTTTTTTCTTTTCTTTTTCTTGATTTTGAAGTTGTTTCTGAAATAACTTTATTCCTAAAAGCTTCATTGCCTGTTTTTTATTAGAGCCCTGAAGCCGCTCTGATTGGCAAGCGGCCACAATGCCGGTGGAAAGATGGGTGATGCGAACAGCCGATTCGGTTTTATTAACATACTGTCCGCCGGGACCCGACGCCTTATAAGTATCAATCCTTAAATCTTCCGGCCTGATTTCTTTTGTTAATTGCCGAACTTCAAAATCCGGCAAAACTTCTATTAAGACAAACGAGGTGTGACGCAAATTATCCGAGTTAAAAGGAGAAATCCTAACTAATCTATGAACGCCTGCTTCATTTTTTAAATAGCCATAAGCGCAAGGACCCTTGATTTCTAAAGTTGCATTTTTAATTCCTGCTTCCTGTCCAGCAGTAATATGAAGAACTTGAGATTTAAATTTATGCTTCTCGGCATATTTTAAATACATTCGCAAAAGCATTTCCGCCCAATCTTGAGCATCAATTCCTCCTGCGCCGGCATGAATAGAAATTATAGCATTTTTATTATCGTATTTTCCAGAAAAAAGAATTTTTGTCTCTTCTCTGCTAATTTTTCCCTCTAATTCAATCAGCTTGTTTTTAATGTCGGCTTTTAACAATTCATCCTCTTTGCTTAAATCATTCAATTTACTTAATTCGTTCAACTCTTTTTCTAAGTTTTCCCACAAACCCGTCTCTTCTTTCAAATTAGCCAATTCCTCGCTAATATCTGCTGCCTTTTCAGGATTATTCCAAAATCCCGGCTCTTGAACTAAAATTTCTAACTGAATGATTTTTTCTTTCTTTTTTTCTAAGTCAAAGGCGGTCCCGCAATTGCAGGATTTTCTCTCTTAACTCTTTGATTTTTTCTTTTAATTCCATATGTTAATCTATATTTTTCAAAATTAATCCTAAAATTAGTATAACTAAAAATAATAAAAAAGGCAATATTAAAAGGGGCACAGTTCCGCCCCTTTAATTATAAAGCTTCGTTTTTTACTCGGTTTTTTCTTTCAGCTCTTCCAGCTCCTTATTAAGCTTTTCTTTTTCTATTTCTATTTCTATCAAATTTAAGCTTGATAATGATTCAGTTTCTTTATCAGTTAAGCCCGCTTCTTTAAAACAAATCTTTGCAAAATCATTCTGATTCCTGGCAACAGAATCTAAGGCCAGCTCTTTCAATCTTAATTTTTCACGCAGGCCCAATTCTTTATTTTTTTTCGATTTTCGGTCTTGTTTTTCTATTGTCTTGTTTTTTGAAGCTAAATCTTCAATCAAAAGGTTGGCTTCCTTTTCTTTAAGCCCAGCTTTTTTAAAATATTCTCTGGCTACGCCGGGATAATTTTTTTTTACAAATTCCATTCCTATCTCCATAAACCAGCCTCTGTCTTTGGCTTTTTCTTCTTTATTTTTTTCCCGCGTAGAAAGTTGTTCTTTGATTCCAAAAAATTTAGACATTTTTACTTTCTCCTTTTTTATTTTTATTTCAACTCGACCTTAGTTAATTATAATATATAATATAAAATTATGCAATAGCTACTCGATATACTTTAGCCGTCCCTCGGATTTGAACCGAGAACCTACGGTTTACGATACCGTTGCTCTACCATTGAGCTAGGACGGCATACGATTGCTCCTTCGGAGCGGACAACGAGAATCGAACTCGCGTCTTGACCTTGGGAAGGTCACGTACTACCACTATACTATGTCCGCATACGACACCCGCAAAAACAAGTAGCCCCGAGGAGAATCGAACTCCTGTTTAGAGGATGAAAACCTCTTGTCCTAACCACTAGACGACGGGGCCAAACAAACTATTTATTTAGCTTTCTTCAGAATTTTAATAATTCCATTATCTGCATCTACCCTAACTTCATCGCCATCCCTCAACATCTGTGTTGCGATTTTTGTTCCGACAATGCAGGGTTTTTTCATTTCTCGAGCTACTATTGCTGCATGGCAAGTGATACCACCTTCATCTGTAACAAATCCTCTTGCTTTTTTCATTGCAGGCAAATATTTTGGCATTGTCATTGCGGCAACTAAAATATCACAGCACCCAACTTTTGATAAATCATTGACGCTTGAGACAATTTTCACTTTTCCTGTTACTTTTCCTTTGTATGCAATTTGTCCTTTAATTTGATTTTTACTTACTATAGCTTCTCCAGAAACTGCGGATTTTTTATCTTCTAACCTAATACCAAGCATATCCAAATTTTCTTCTAAATTTCCTGTATATACTTTTTCCTTATAATAAACAAACCCTTTTTCTCTATCTATTATCTTGGCTGCAAAGTCTTCTTTTTCAATTTCTCCTAACCAAACTTCTTCAGGTAAAATAAATCTTGTTTTACTTTTTAACTTTGGATAAAACCTCTCCAAAGCTTCTGTAAAAATAATCTCGGGCGTTTCATTATATTCCTGTGTTTTCTCTCTTACCTCCAATGCAATTTTTTTTGATTCCTTACTTACTGGAAATGTTGGAAGGACAAAAATTATTGCTGTATAAGCCCAAACAAAAGCATAAGATTCTTGAAATTTTCTTAATTGTTTGAAGTTTTCAATTTTCTTTTTGCCAGTATAATATGCTTTTAATTTATCAAATAAGTCTAAAAATTTTTGAATTTCTTTTTTTATATATTTTTCATCTTCACATTTCTTTATTATATTCCCAAATACCCTTTTTAGTTCAACAGGTTCATAATATATACTTACCAAATCTCCGCCCCTATAAACCGCGCAAGCTTCTGTTATTCCATCTCCTACTATTTTTTTCAGTCCTTTGCTCATAGAATTATACCAACTAGCTAGTCTAAAAAAGGAATATTCTCTTGAGTGTTCTTTAGTAAATACTTTTTTTGCTTCTTTTATTATAGTCATATTATCTTTTAATCCGATCCAAGAGATCCGAATAACACTATTAAAATACCAAATTTATAGAAAAATATCAAGAAAAACCCGCATATTAGACATGCGGGTTTTTTATTTTGTTAATTTCATTAAATTTGTCCAAAAAGAATTCGGAAATTCTTTTAATAGTCTTTGCTTGTATTTTTCCGCCTCTGATTTATTGCCTGCTTTTAAATGTGCCTCATAAAGAGAGTACAAAATAACGCCCATATCTTTAGTAAATCCTTTAGCTTCATACAATTCTGCCGCCCATAAAACTTTATTTAATGCCACTTTTGGTTTATAAATTGAAATACTTGAAGCAGTAAGACTCATATCCCTAAGTAATATCTCTTGCCATTTTCTATCTTCAGTTTTTAAGAATTCTTCATGCAAAATTTGATAAGTATGCATCAAATTTTTGTATCCATGGAGCGCTTTATAAAAATATGCAATGAAAATACTATGCTCAAGGCAAATATGATAATTACTTACTTCAAGCAATCCTCCATTATCATAAAGAGTGGGATCTATATGGCTGAGAGCTAAATAATCTTTTTGGGGTATAATTATTGATACCCAGGCATGGCGCTGGAAATTACCGCCCAAGCACTGAATTGATAAATAAATGTTTTGCAAGCGAGGATTCAGTTTTTTTATTATGTTAAATGCGGCAATAGTAGTGTCTCTGTATTTGTCGCAATCACCTAATTTCAAATGAAAATAAACATCATGAGGCAAGTATTCGCCGTATTTTTTTATAAAATCTTTATCATCATCAACAAGATAGTAAGTGAGCCGAGCGGCAACTATCTCAACAGCGGCTATAACAGCTTCTTTAAAATCAATCTTTCTAAATTTATCAAGCGTATAGCCAAGCTTATTGGCCTCTTCCCAAAATTCTTGCTCAAAACGTTCGTGATTTTTAATCCTTGGATTATTCCATTTATTACCCAGAAATTTTTTTAAATCTTTGGGAGGCTTAATTTTTTTATCCAAGACTAAATTATCAGGAATTTTCGAAAAATCATAATAAATTATCTGTTTATCATATTTTTTATATGTTTCGCCATATCCATAATCAAATACTAAATAATCACAAAATTTAACAATAAGCCACATTACCGCCAAAAACAGCAAAACCGTCAACAACGCAACAAGTCTCTTCTTTGCGTATCCCAATTTTACCTCCTTTCTCTAATCTAAATTTATAAAAATTTTCAATGTACTTAAATCCTAATAAGTAAGATTAACATAAATTAAAAAAATAAACTATTTTTTAAAAAAAGATACAATAAACAAGGA
>CAZYRO010000057.1:0-4541 GCA_964649435.1 uncultured Candidatus Saccharibacteria bacterium
AACGCTTCCTTTTTCACCGGTTAATCTAATCTCAAAATTTTTAGTCTCCCCTCCTTTTGCTAAAATATTTCCTATATCAATAACTTCTTGAGTCAACTCGCTGCCTTCTATTGAATAAACACCTTTTGGATAATCTATAATAAGTTTAACATTTTTCAGGGCTACACGATTATTATTCTGACAATTAATAGTAAATTTTATATTTTCACCCGAAGAAACTTCCATCGGAGCAATCACTTCCAATTCAACCCTATCCCTGGAAAAAGAAAACCAACCCTTAATAAAAGCTGCCGTTCCTATAATCAAAATAATTACAATAACAATCACCATTGTTAAGTAAAGGTATTTCTTTTTAGATTTTGATTTTGCCTGCGGTTTTTTTAAATCAAAACCAACGGGTTTCTCATTTTGTATTTCCTTAATATTAAAATTCATAATATAATGCAAATTTATGAATGATACGCGCGCCTGTATTGTATCATGATTTAATAAATATCTGCTAAAGATTTTACATGTTCGGGATCATAGCCCAATAATCTAAGCAAATTTTCTTGAAAATTTGATACAGCTGATTCAATAAATTCCGAATTTACTTCGATTGCATTAAATGTTTTTAATAGTAAATTCCAAATTTCCTCATCTTTCTCCTCGCCAACAATTGCTTCGTCAATTAATTCTGTTATTTTTTGGGCAATTTTTATTTTCTCTAAATCTTTTTTAATTTTTAAAAACTCATCTGCTAAAACCGCATCTTTAACAATTCTGAAGCTTTTTCCTTCAACTAAAATTAAGTGATTATAACTTAATGGTTCTAAGTGGCATCTTAATTTACTCTCCTTTTTTTTCACTCCCCGAGCTATAACCCGAATTTTGCCAAGCTCCTTGCTGTAAATAGTTAAAAACCGATTTACTTCGCCTATGTCAGTTGTCTTTAAAATAATTGCTTCAGTTTTTATCATAAATATTACTTCTCCCAGTCTTTAATAATAAATCTTTTTTTCTTTTATCAAATTCAACAACTAATTTCTGGTTTTCTTGCCACTTTAATAAACGAACGGCTCTAATAGGCAAACTAATAACATAGGTGCCGCCACCAGTTCTCTGAAGCTTTCTTATGTTTTCATTTTTTCTTCTCCCCATAAAATAAAAGTATAGAATTAATTACATATTTAATTCTATACTTTTTTATTCAATTATTCAACCAGAATTGAATCTTATTTTCCAAATCTCTTTTAAGCTTATAAGAATCGCAATGACTCAAAATACCAAAATAAGATTGAATTGTTTGATTTAAAGATTCTTCGGAAATTTTACCTTCTCTGAATTCTTCAACTTTTTTCTGAATCTTTCTAAACATTCGTCTTTTTGTTTTAACCCTCAAAACTTTATAATAAGGCAAGCTTACATAACCAAGATAATCAATGCCTTGTCTAAATTTCCTAACAGTAATCTTATCGGGATGGAGGAATAGTTTCAATTTATTTTTTAGAAAATTATTTATTGGAATAATAAGTTTTTCTAAAAATTCTTTATCTTTATCTAAAATTACAAAATCATCAGTATAGCGAATGTAGTATTTTATCTTTAATTGATGTTTTATGAATTGATCTAACTGATTAAGATAAATGTTAGCAAAATATTGGCTGGTTAGATTTCCAAGAGGAATTCCTTTATTTTTATCTTTATTAAAGCTATTAATGATTTCTTTAATTAACCATAAAAAGTCTTTGTCTTTTATTTTCTGTTCTAAAATTTTAATTAAAATCCAATGGTCAACACTGTCAAAGAATTTTTTAATATCACATTTCAAAACATAGAAATTTCTTCTGTAATTCTGGCTTGTTTTAAAGGCAAGCTTCTCTAACCTTTTTACTGCCCTATGGGTTCCTTTATCTATTCGGCAAGAATAAGAATCGAAAATAAAAGTTTTATCATAAATTTCTTGAAGAGCTTTTGAAACCAAATGGTGAACAATTCTATCCCGAACAACAGCTTTATGGATATGACGTAGTTTGGGGTCTTGAATATAAAATGATTTGTAGTTAGAATGACAATAAGACTTGGTTTTTAAATCCTTATATAGTTCAAAGATGTTATCTTCTAAATTAAATTCGAATTCCTGAACATCTTTTCTTTTCTTTTTTCCTTTTCTAAATTCTTGCCAAGCCAAAAATAAATTATCTAAAGTAATTAATTTTTCAAAAATATGACTTTTAATAACCCCCCCCCGACAGGTCAATATTTTAATATTCCGATTTTGCATAAAATTGTTGAATTCTATAAAAAAAATTATTTATTATCTCCAAAAATACCCAAGAAAGATCGCTTTGGAATTTATTTAAAAATAGAAAATATTTGCTTAGAAACAACGACTTTAATAATTAACGCTTCTTTAGAGATAAAAACTAATAAATTGCCAATTTTAAATTCGGCCAGAATAAAAATTGAAATTCTAAAACGATTAATAAGAATTTCTCATGAACTTAATATTATTGGACGCAAAAAGTACATAGAACTAGAATCAGATTTGCAGGAAATCTCAAAAATGGCAAATGGTTGGATAAAATATTTATTAAAGAAATCCCAGTAATGTGGGATTTCTTTTTTAGAAACTTCTGAGCGGGAACGCAAGTTGGAGTTAGCATTACCAGGATTGTACCAATTGACGTTGAGCTTGCCGTTGTAGCTGTTCCAGTTCACATTCGGAACGTTGCCATCGGAATAGCGCGAACCCGATTCTTTGCTTGGTTTCATCCTTTTCACTGATAATCTTTTTCAAAATTATCTGAGTTAACCCCGACTTATCGGGAAATTTTTTATGAGGCACTCCAATCGGAATCGGAAATCCTCATCAAAATCAAACAAGCAGTTTCTTTTATCTGGCAAACCGCTACCCCGAAAATTCGGGACCGGTTGTATTAACCAAATATAATTTAACATAAAAATTTAAAAAGGAAAAGGCCCGACGGTTATCGGACCTTAAGGATTCAAGAAACAAGGTACAAGTTTAAGAAACTGCTTCGCGGGAACGCAAGTGGGAGCTAGCAGCACCAGGAAAGTACCAATCGACGTCGAGCCTGCCGAAGTAGCTGACCCAGTACACAAGCGGAACGCTGCCATCGGAACAGCGCGAACCCGAACAAAGAGTGATATTCTTAATATCAAGGTGCTTTCCAGTTTCTTTGAAGTACTTGAGTTCAAAGAGCAGCCTTTCTTCTAAAGTAATGCCTGAATTTTTTCTTTCTCCCAAATCATTTGCAGAAAGATTCTTTAGCTCTCTATCTGCTTCAACTCGGTCACGGATCCAGATGGCATACGACTTTTTCTCTGGACTCCTTTCCGACCTATCAGGATCTCCGATTTCGTCTAAATCTCTGCCAGTCCACTTCCAAGAAGGAAATAGTTCCTTGCACTTATCATAGAGCTTCTGTGAAGTCATGCCTTTAGCTACAATGATTAGACGATTAAATCCTTTCTTCTTTTCTGGGATTTTGACTTTTGAAAGATCAACATCGATTCCAAAGACCTCTTTGTAGAAATTCCGCCAATCAGTAATGTAATCTGGTTTTTCAAATGGATTTCTGTGCTCAACAACTGCCTGCAATTGTTCAAACCTTAAACTACCATCATTAATTTGACGAAATAAATCCCTCAGCACACCAGACCATTCTGACATACTCCCGACCATTGTTTTTTTCATGGCCAGACCTCCTTATTTGAGATTTTCATCCTGTAATTAAAAGATTTTACAGGATATAGCACCCTAAATCTAAAATTTTCAAGATGCGTATTCTGTTTTTATTATATCATTTTATCCTTTCTATATCAAGCATTTTGACCGTTTCTTCAAGTGTAACGCTCTCTGCAATTACCTGTTTCTTAATCTGTTCTTTGTTTTTTTCTACTAATTTTTGTAAATTTTTATCTGAAAAATAAACTTTTATTTTATCTTTAGGGGTTAATTCGTTTTTCTTTCTCAATCTTTGAATTTGGCGAATAAACTCCCTGACTATCCCTTCTTCTTTCAATTTTGGAGTTAGTTTTGTGTCCAAGATAATCTTTTCTTTCAGTTTTAAATCACAAACAACCTCTTTAACATTTATCTCTTCTTTAATTAAGCTCAAAAATTCAACTTCTAACTTTGGACTTCCTGCCTTGCCTGTCCGTCCGGCAGGCGGGCCGGCAGGCAGGTTAACTTTTAACTTACTTAAGGGTTGCCTAACCTTCAAACCAACTTCGGCTCTTTTTTGCAAAGCCAAGCTGCAAATTTCTCTCACTTTTTCCATTTTTCCCTCTAATTCTTTATCAATTAATTTTTCATTTACTTTCGGCCAGTCCTCAAGATGAACAGACTCTTTTTTTTCTTTTAGCCCTCTATATAAATATTCAGCTGTAAACGGTGTTACCGGCGCTATAATTTTTGACAATTCCAATAAAACATATTTCAAAGTTTTAATTGCTTTTTTGTCTCCTTTCTTAATTCTCTCCCTGGAACGCCTTAAGTACCAGGTTGACAATTCATTAACAAATGGCTCTATTGG
>CAZYRO010000058.1:0-4486 GCA_964649435.1 uncultured Candidatus Saccharibacteria bacterium
GTTTTTCTTTTTTAATCAATTTACGAATTTCAATTAATCCTAAAAAATCAAATAAAGGATTAATTCCTCGCCTTAAATATTTTAAATGTCTTGTGTTAATCCCTTTTTTTTCTAAGGCATACAAAAGGCCATTCTTATCATCGCCCTCTAAACCGGCCCCAACAACAATATCCGCATCTATTCGCGTTTTGATCCGCGTTAATCCGCTTATAAGATTCCAAAGGAATCTCTGTGCTCCGCCGAATTCTGATTGGGTAATAATAAATAAAATCTTTTTCATAAATTCATATTTTCTTGTTCTTTAATCTTTCTATTTCTGCATCTATAAAATTAAGAGTTTCTTTTTTGAGATATTTGTTAATTCGTTTAAACTTGTCATAATCCAACAATACATTCAAATCCTCATCCAAAATTTTACGAGTAACATTGTCATCTACAAACTGTCTTAATTTTTTAAAATAATCCAAAACAGAAGTTCTTCTCCGTTCTATTATAATCTCACTATTATAATCATAACTCTGAAGAAAGAAATAGTGTATATCATAAACATCTCTTCCAGCTATACTTCCGTGCCGCTCATATCTGTCCGCCAAAGCAACAAGTTTATGCGCAAACATTGTATCAATTGTCTGACACATGGCCGTCCTGTCAATTGGTAAAAGATACTTGGGCTCGTACTTGTTAGCGCGGCAGATGTTGTCTAAGAGCTCGAGTTTTATCGTATTTCTTGTTTTCGGAAGAGCCGGGTATTTCAAAAAGAACTGCAATACTTTTTTGCTTTCATCCTTTATTTCAAAGTCTAGATTTTTAAATATAGAATAAAGTTTACTGCGAAACCTTTTTTTATCCGCCTCCTTCTTCACGTCAAAATCTAAATCAACTGAAAAACGATCTAGGTACCCCAGCATTCTAGCGCATGTGCCTCCTTTAAAAAATGAATTGATGGCAAGATATTTATCATCCAAAATTTCTGTAAGAAGACGATACATATAAGCTTCATGTCTAGCTTGTTTTTTATTAGTGGGTCCCATAAAAAATTTAATAACCTATTTTGCTTTGAATCTCTTTTACTTTTTTCCAATCAATAATATTTTTTGCATCAAAATGATAGCTTGGATTAAAATAAAGCATGTCCGCCACTGCTCTTTCGATAGAAGCAACCTTAATACCCTTGTCGTTCATCGTTATTCCAGTCTCGTTATATAAATAACTATCCTTCATTTGACGCACCAAAAACTTGTGACCGGCAATTTCAAATCTTCTTGATGTCTCTGAAACCAAAGTTATATATCGCACATCCTGAAATATCAGTCCCTCTTTTACAAGAACGCTTTCCGTGCTTAAATAACCATAACAATGAAGCCCTGTAAGTCCCAAGAGAATGGGATCAATCTCGTTTAATGATACAGAGGAGTAAAAGCCCTTATAAATCTTGTTTAAAAGCCCTCTCTTAATATAGCGCTTAATGGTGGTATAAAGTGTGTTGGAATTTCCTATATCCCAAAGAATCGCCAAATCTTGGGTATGATAGAGTTTTCTGGAATCTTGCAAAAGTTTTTTTATTTTTTCGTCTTTTGTTTTGCTCATATTTACATTTACTACATTTCTTCGTGTTCGTTTGCTTAAGTGGGACACTTATGTACAGGATAACATAATACAATAAATTAGTAAAGGTGAATATATAATTATATCTACCTTATAACATTTTAACCTAAAAATCAAGCTATTTGACTTGACTTATTCTATTAAAACTGCTACAATAACTACTTATAACACTTTATGATACATAAGAATTTATTTTATATCATTATATTATTTATTATTCTTTCCCTGACAATAATCCCCAAAACAAGCCAGGCGGCTTTTGGCGAGGGAATGCTAATTAAAGGGCTATCAAATGAGGTCTATGTTATTGAAAATGGGCTTAAAAGATGGATTAAAACCGCTGATATTTTTAATAAGTTTGGATATTCCTGGACTAATATTAAATCTGTTTCTGAAGATTTGCTAAATAACGCCCCGCCCGGTAAAGATATTACTAATACTTATAACTATCCTGATGGAACTCTTATTAAGGGAAGCGGACATCCGGTCTATCTTGTTGAAAAAGGATTAAAACGTTGGATTCCTAATCCTCAAATTTTTGAAGCCAGAGCGTTCAAATGGCAAAATATTATCCAAGCCGAAGATAAAATTCTGGATAAAATAAAAAAGGGAGATGATATCTCCCCTGACCCGTCTAATCACCAACCCCAAACCTTTATCTTGGACGGACCCTGCAAACAATTCCAAGGCACTATCCCTATAATAGAAACTAATCAAATTGAATTCAAATATTCCGGTCGTAATAGCCAAGCCCCGTTAGATAAAACAAGTTATCTAACGGGGCAAGGAAATACAACAGACCTTAAATTCGAAACTTTCTTGGCTGGCTACGACGAAAGTTGGAAAACTTCCTGGTATTCCTTTACAAGAAAAATTACTTTGCCGAGCGAAAACAAAACTTATACTTTCTATGTCCGAGTTAAAGATGAAAACAGTTATTATGACATTACCCCCGCATCCTGCAAGTTTAGGATTAATTTGTCTTCCTATCATAACCAAGTAGAAATTTCTTCTGTTTCGGGCAGAAGCACTGACCCAACCAAAGAACAAATTACTCTTAAATCCGGAAGAAAATCCTCAGAAAGCATAAATATTACCGGCTGGACAATCAAAGCTAAAAAACGCATACCTATAACTATTCCCCAAGCAATAGAATCTGTTTATTCTAATTCAATTTATAATCACAAAGTAGATTTAATTTTAGAACCAGGAGAAAAAGTAACTATTTACGGCGGTTCTAGCCCAATTGGGATAGACGCTTACAAGATAAATAAATGTCTAAAGTATTTTGACGACAAACTTGAATACGATACCTGCCGTTACGAACATTATCAGGACTCTGACTTTTTTAAAAAAGAATGGCGAATTTATCTCAACCGAAGCTCGGAGTTTTTAGCCAAAGATGATGAAGAAGTGATTTTGAAAGATGAAGATGGAATGGTGATAGACATATACAATTATTAAATTAAAAATTTAATAATTTTCAATTTTCAATAACCAATTTTCAATGAATTTTCAATGAAACAATTATCAAACAAATATAATTTGGAGGAGAGAGCGGCGCGATTTGCAGAAAAGACAATTGAATTCGTCAGAACAATAAAGCCGGATGCAGTAAACCGCCGAATTATTGACCAACTTGTTGGCTCCGCTGGCTCAATTGGTGCTAATTATTGCGAAGCAACTGAGGCAGAGAGCAAAAAAGATTTTATTCATAAAATCGGAATATGTAAAAAAGAAATAAAAGAAACAAGACATTGGTTAAGGTTATTAGCAAAAAGCAATCCCAAAAGGATTAAAGAAATAAGAGGATTTTGGAAGGAAGCCCAGGAATTATTGTTAATTTTTTCTAAAATCAGCCGGACCTCTAAGGGTGGAAATAATTGAAAAATTGATAATTGATAATTTAAAACACCCTTATCTTGAGGACGTTTTTTTATTTAATATCCAACACTTACAATCTAAAAATCTTACCTATGCTCTGCTTTCAGCATTCGAATCCATGCCTCTGCTTCTGATTTCTTTTCCGGATCTAATTTCCCTACCATCTGCGCTGCTTCAATTGCTTTGTCAATTTCCCCGTTTTCTTTATAAGCGGTGGCTAAAGAAGCATAAAACTGGGCATTTGTTGGTTCTAATTCAATGCCTTCCAAATAAAGCTCGATAATCGCAGGATAATCTTGGAGTGGAACATAAATTCTAAGCAAGCGGTGAATATCGCTTACATTTTTATGATATCCTTTTTCAACGGCTTGTTTTATAAATTCCTCCCCTTTATCCTCCTCTCCCATATCTAAATAAGTCACACCTTTATACCAATATCCAAGTTCAACTTCGGGCCTGATAGAAATGCCTTGTTCAAAAAATTCAATTGCTTCTGCTGGTCTATTTTGAAAAATTCGAACCTGGCCTAACTCAAAATAGATATAAGGATTTTTCTCATTTAAAGAGGCGGCTTTTTTAAATAATCTTTCAGCTTCATTTAACTTTTCCTCAACTTCTTCTATGCTAAGCATTCTGGATAAAAATTCATTAAGACGGCCAGCATAAAGATAAGGAATGGGATCTAAAGGATCTGTTTTTATGTTTTTATAAGCTTCATTTACGGCAAAAACAATATCTTCTTCGCCTACTCCAAATTTCTGAACATCATCTCCTTTGGAAAAAATTCTAAAAACCATTCTGGCTAAATGGTGTCTTACTTCATATTCGGTTTGGATAGCATTATAATCAAGGGATTTACGAAAATAATCAAAAGCAACAGGAAAATATTTTTCTGAACGACCATAAACAATGCCCCGGGTTGCCGCATAATTTGCTTTAGCCGGAATAACTGCCGTTTTCCAAATCGTAAAAATCACTATTAGAATTAATATAACCG
>CAZYRO010000059.1:0-4304 GCA_964649435.1 uncultured Candidatus Saccharibacteria bacterium
AATTCTAATAGGATGAGCAGCTAAAGCTAAAGACAAATCTTTATGAAGAGCAGTAATTTTTGATAATTTAATTCCGCTTGCCGGCCTTAAAGTATATTGAGCAACAGTAGGCCCAACACTTACTTCGCCCATTTCTACATCTATGCCAAAATTCTCCAAAGTTTTTTGAATAATTCCAGCATTAATTCTAATATCACCGCTGGAAGGACTCCCTTTATCTCCATCCAATAATTCGAGCGGAGGAAATTTATAATCGGTAATAGGCGGATAAGAAGTAGTGGTTATTAATTCTTCTTCGGGCGTAGAAACGCCTTTAAATTTTGGCTTTGGCAAAACTTTTTTAAAAAGTTTGCTAATCCCTCGATTTTTAGAAGATAATTTTTCGTCGGGATAATCCAGTATTTCTTTTTTTTCTTTATTCTTTTTTAGAGGAATGTTAAAAGCTATTAAAATTGAGATTAAAATAAGAGATAGAAAAATAACAAAAGAAGCCCATTTTCCAAAAATATATAAAAACGGCCAGCTAATTAAATAACCAGCATAACCGCCTTTTTGTTCTTCTGGAAAAAGAACATGAATTAAACTTAAAAGCCCTACGATGAAAATAATAGTTCCCAAGGTCACCGAAAAATAAACATTTTTATGAATATATTTAAGAATTATAAAACCAGCCACGACTAAAACTATTGGAATTAAAAATGCTACTTCCCCCAGAAGAAAACTAGCATAATGATAAAATCTTTCTCCAAATCTTCCTGCTAAATCTCCAAGACTTAAAGCAATTAAAATTCCCAAAGTAAAAATGACAACGGATACAATTCCTCGTTTAGTCTCGGAATCAATATTTAAAAATTCTTTTTTCTTCGGTTTTGGCCAATAATGTCTTTGCCTTGGCCGACCAGGCCTTCTTTTTCTTGACATACACCATAATAATATCACAAATCTTAAAAAAATTAAATAAAAAATAAAAGCGCCAGTGACTCATTACGAGTACTCAGAGTTCGGGAATTTTCTCCTTGAATCCTGTTCCTGCCGGAATTAATTTTCCAATAATAACATTTTCTTTTAATCCTCTTAAAGTATCTACCTTGCCTTCAATAGCGGCATTAATTAAAACTCGAACGGTTTCTTGAAAAGAAGCGGCCGACAAGAAACTTTCCGTAGTTAAGGCAACCTTGGTGATGCCTAAAAGGAGAAATTGGCAAGTAGCTGGCAGACTTTTCCCTTTTTTCTTTATTTTATCGTTTTCACCAAGATATCTATCTTTTTCAGTAACAAGACCCGGCAATAAACCGGTATCGCCAGAATCTTTTATTCGAACTCGAGAAAACATTTGTCGGGCAATAATTTCAATGTGTTTATCATTCAACCCGCCTCCTTGAGAAGAATAAACGTTTTGAACTTCTTTTATGATATATCTCTGAGTAATTTCTTGATTAGATAAACTAAATAACTCTTTTAAATCAATTGGCCCCTCGCAAAGCTGTTGGCCTTTAACGACTAAATCTCCTTTTTTAACCCAAAGACCGGCCTTTAAAGAAATTGCATATTCTTTAATATTTTTTTGCCTTACAGGCGGTCGCACCTTACCCTTTTCAACTGCCTCATTACTTTTAATAACAATGATATTTTGCTTGCCTTTTCCTTTGATGTCCACAACTTTCCCGTCTAATTCTGAAAGAGTCGCTTTGCCTTTAGGAGATCGGGCCTCAAAAATTTCTTCAACCCGCGGAAGGCCTTGAGTAATATCAGGTCCTCCGGCAATTCCTCCAGTATGAAAAGTTCTCATAGTAAGCTGGGTACCAGGTTCGCCAATAGCTTGGGCTGCTATAATTCCTACAGCTTCGCCTAATTCCACCAATTTATTTCTTCCTAAATCATAGCCATAACATTTGCGGCATAATCCAAATTTGGATTTGCAACTTACAACCGAACGGACTCGAACTTTGTCTATCCCGGCCTCATCAATTCTTTTGGCAATTGGTTTATCAATAAACGCTCCTTTTTTTATTAATAATTTCTTAGTTTTAGGATTATAAATGTTTTCTAAAGAAAATCTCCTGAAAATCCGAGCAGCTAAAGAAATTCCCAGGTCTTTAGTATCTTCCCTATAAATAATTATTCCTTCTTTGTCGCCGCAATCTTCTTCGTGAATTATTACGTCCTGAGCTACATCAATAAGACGTCTGGTTAAGTATCCGGCCTTAGCTGTCCTAAGAGCTGTATCCGATGTTCCTTTTCGCGCTCCATGAGTAGAAATAAAATACTCCAGGACATTAAACCCTTCTTTAAAATTACTTTTCACCGGCAATTCAATTATTTCCGATGCCGGATTAATTACTAAACCTTTCATGCCAACTAACTGAACCGCTTGAGCCCAAGAACCTCGGGCACCGGAATCAAAAATAATATGCATAGGCCCATTGGAATCTAAAGCGCCGGGAACTAATTTGGCTACTTCTCTTTTTGTTTTATCCCATATTTCAATAATTCGAACTCGTCTTTCTTGTTCAGTAAGAAGACCTTCTTGATATTCTTTTCTAATTTTATCTTCTTTTCGCTCGGCTTCCGAAATAAGTTTAGGCTTGTCTTTTGAAACAATTAAATCGTCCAGACTTATGCTAATTCCCGATTTTGTAACAAAATAAAATCCCAAATCTTTTATTTTATCCAAGGTTTCTGCCGCTACTTTTTGCCCGCATTTTTCTATCAGATCGCTGATTAAAGCTCCTAATCTCCTTTTATTAAGTTCTTCGTTTACAAATTCAAAATCGGGAGGCAGGATATCATTAAACAAAACACGCCCCACGCAAGTATCTACTAATTTATTATTCAAAGAAAGTTTAATTTTAGCCCTAAGATCTATCTCGCCAAATTGATAAGTCAAAATCGCTTCTTCAGAATCAGCAAATATTTTTCCTTCTCCTTTTACTCCTTTAAGAATTTTAGTCATAAAATAACAGCCCAAAACTATATCTTGAGTAGGAATAACCACTGAATCTCCAGTAGCCGGCTTGAATAAATTTTTAGAGGAAAGCATAATTTCACGAGCTTCTTTGCAAGCATCTTCAGAAAGAGGAACATGAACAGCCATCTGATCTCCGTCAAAATCAGCATTAAAAGCTAGACAAACCATCGGATGAATTTGAATGGCATAGCCCTCAATTAAAAGCGGCTTAAAAGCTTGAACCCCAAGCCTATGAAGGGTGGGGGCTCTATTTAAAAGAACGTATCTATCCTGAATTACCTCTTCCAATATTGCCCAAACTTCATCTATCCCCTCATCAATTAATCTTCCAGCTCCCCTAACATTATAAGTAAGTTCATTCTCAATTAATTTTCTGATAACAAACGGCTTAAAAAGTTCAAGAGCCATTTTTTTAGGAATACCGCATTGATTAAGCTTTAATTCAGGCCCAACAACAATTACCGAACGCCCGGAATAATCAACTCTTTTGCCTAAAAGATTTTGTCTAAACCTCCCTTGCTTGCCTTTTAACATGTCGGCCAATGATTTAAGCTGTCTTCTTTGTCCGGTTGAAGCAACCACTGCCCCTTGACCTCTTCTAGCTGAATTATCAATTAAAGCATCGACTGCTTCTTGGAGCATTCTTTTTTCATTCCGACAAATAACCTCGGGAGCATTAAGTTCTACTAATTTCTTTAATCTATTATTACGATTAATAACCCGGCGATAGAGATCATTCACATCCGAAGTGGCAAATCTTCCTCCGTCAAGTTGAACCATGGGACGAAGATCGGGAGGCATTACCGGCAATTGGGTCAAGAACATCCATTCGGGCCTAATGCCCGAATTCTGCATTCTTTTAATAAGCCTTAATCTCCTTAAAACTTTTCTTCTCTGAGCTCTTGGAATTTTTTTTATTTTTTCTTTTAAATCTTTATCTTCTTTGTCAAGGTCAATCTCCTTAACCATATCTCTCAAAGTTTGAGCTCCGGTGCCAGCCTCAAAAATATGCCCATATTTCATGCTCAAATTTTGATAAACTATTTCTGATAAAATTTGATTTTTATGAAGTTTTTTAACCTCTTCAGTGGTTCTGTTTTTTATAAGCTTGAGAGAATTTTTTTCTTCCTTGTCTTTAGTATCTTTTAATTTTATATTATATTCTTTTTCAATATCTTTTAGTACTTCTATTTTACCTTTTTCATCTACGCGAGTAACAATATAAGCGCCAAAATAAACAATTTTTTCCAAATTTTGGAATGACATGTCAAAAAATAATCCCATCTTAGACGGCACTCCTCTTAAAAACCAAATATGTGAAACAGGAACAGCTAAT
>CAZYRO010000060.1:0-4264 GCA_964649435.1 uncultured Candidatus Saccharibacteria bacterium
GATGTTATCATTTTACAGGCCTAAGGGTGTAACATATGTATCTGAACCTTTGCATATGGGTTAAAAAATACTGTAATTAATTTCGGTATTCCTTAAAATAAAAAAATAAATCCCATATATTGGTTTATGGGATTTATTTTTTTATTCAAAATGAACAGTTTTGTGGAATTGAGTTAGTTTTTCCCGGAGGAGAGAATTGCTTTTGAGTTCCGGGTCTTTATCAAGGAGATTATTGGCTTCTTTGCGAGTTTGTTCAATTAATGGAAGATTTCCTAAATTAGCCATGGCTAAATCTGGTAGACCTGATTGATGAGTGCCGCAAAGTTCTCCCGGCCCTCGGATTTTTAAGTCCTTTTCTGCTAATTCAAACCCGTTTTCGCATTTTAGAATGGCTCTTAGTCGGGCATAGGTGGTTTTAGCTGAGCTGTCAGTAAGAAGAAAACAATAAGATTGGTGTTTACTCCGGCCAACTCGTCCTCTAAATTGGTGAAGTTGAGCGAGCCCAAATCTATCTGCGCCCTCAATCATCATTGCTGTGGCATTTGGAATATCAATTCCTACTTCTACTACTGACGTCGAAACAAGGATGTCAGTTTTTCCAGCTCTAAAGTCTTTCATAATTTGTTCTTTATTAGGCTTTCCGCCTAAGGCAGATCCGCCTCGGGCAGGCATTCTTCCGTGAAGCATTGCAATTTTTAAGTCGGGAAAAATTTCTTTAGTTAATTTTTCATATTCTTGAGTTACTGATTTTACCTCAAGTTTTTCCGATTCTTCAATTAACGGACAAATAACAAAGGCCTGTCTTCCTTGTTTAATTTGTTGACGGATAAATTCGTAAGTTTTTTGACGATTAGCTGGAGCAACTATTTCAGTAATGATTTTTTGTCGGCCTTTTGGCATTTCTTTGAGAAGAGAAATATCTAAATCGCCATAAATAGTTAAAGCAAGAGTTCTCGGAATTGGCGTGGCAGTTAGTGTTAAAAAATGAGGAATAGTCGTTCCGCGCGAAAGCGAAGCGCGCTGTTCAACTCCAAAGCGGTGCTGTTCATCAACTATTGCTAAGGCCAGATCGCGGAACACAACACTTTTTTGAATTAAGGCATGAGTGCCGATTACAATATCTGTATTTTTAGAAAAGGTTTTTTTACTTCCAGTTAGTATGCCAATTTTTAGATTTAGCCCTTTAAGTAATTTAGTCATTTCTTTAAAGTGTTGTTGGGCTAAGATCTCCGTCGGCGCCATAAAAGCTACTTGGGAACCAGTTTTGGCTGCTTCTAAGGCGGCTATGGCGGCAACAACGGTTTTTCCGGAACCAACATCTCCATTTAGCAAGCGATTCATAGGCATTGGCTTGGCTATATCTTGAAGAATATCCCAAGCAGCGATTTTTTGACTGTTAGTAAGATTGAAAGGCAAACTTTTTATAAATGATTGGATTAGTTTTTTATTAAAAGGTATGACTTTAGCTTTTTGTTTTTGAAGAGCTTGCTTTTGTTTAATAACTGATAATTGAATTAAAAAAAGCTCGTCAAAAGCTAAGCGATTACGAGCTTTTTTGGCTAAAATTTTGGTCTTTGGGAAGTGAATTTCCTTGAGAGCGGTTTTAAGGGGAAGGAGACTTTGGTTTTTAATTATTTCTTTGGGTAAGAATTCTTTTATTTGGTTTATGGTTGGTGAAATTAATTTTAAAGCGTATCTTATTAACCGAGAACTTATGCCGGCAGTTTCCGGATAAACAGGAATTAATCCGGCGGTGTGAGTAAGAGATTTATTTGAATACATTATTTCATAACTTGGGTTGGAAATGTAGTGTCCCTTAGGGCCAAATTTTAATTTTCCAGACAAGCTGACCCGTTGGCCTTTTTTTAAAATTTGAGCTATAAAACGCTGATTAAACCATATTGCTTTTACAGAGCCGCTTTTATCTTGAATAATTGTTTCGGTTAAAATAATTTTTTTTCGAAAGGTTTGGCTATTCTTAATATCTAAAATTTCTCCCTGAATTGTTGCTGTTTTATTTAATTCTAATTCGGAAATTGAAATAATATTAGAAAAATCATCATAACGGTGGGGAAAATGATAAATTAAATCTCGGATTGTATCTATTCCGAGTTTGTGAAATTTCTTAAAGTATTTCTCTCCGATCCTGGGCAATTGAGAAATTGGAGTGTCTAGATCGAGTTTCATGCGCCCTCGGGAGGAATCGAACCTCTATCACGGGCTCCGCAAGCCCGCGTTCTATCCGTTGAACTACGAGGGCTTTATTTTTCAAACTAAAATCTGCTTTGTCTTGTCCATTTGTCTATTATTGATTCTTGGTGTTTTTTTTCCGGTAGAAATTTTAAAAGAAGTTTGCGGACTTCTACTGGACTTTGACTGCCTAATGGAATTTTGATATAGGGCATAAGCGTTTTTTTGCTTCGGATGCTAATTTCTTTTATTTCCGGCGGCCCGCCTGCCGGCGAGGCAGGTTCGTAGAAAATCCAAAAAGATTTTAAATCTTCAAATCTATATATATTTTGATTAATCTGAATTCCTTTTCCGCTGATACTGAATTTAATTTTTCTTGGTTCTTTTTTGGCGTAGATATAAATCGCGAAAACAGCTAAAATAGTTGCTACAACCAGCAGAAAATTTTTAAGGAAAATAGCGATTATTACGATAATTATAGCAATAATGCCGAGTGAAATAAACCATTTTTTATTCTTTTTATATTTTTTAAATTCTAAAGCAGTCCACTCTATTTTTGTTTGAATGTATTTTTTTGTTTGTTCTTTAGGCGGCATCTTCTTTTATTCTTTTAGCTAATTTACTCCATCGGCTCAACGGCTCGGTTATTAAAAGATAAATTATTTCACTTTTGGATTTCTTTATTTTTTTAAGTGTCTTTATTGCGTTAATGGCTTTAATTATTTCTTGTTTATGTTCGTCTATAAAAACCTGTTTGAAATTTTTTTCAATGCGCTGTTTATTTTTTTTAAAAATTTCCGGGGTTAATTTTTTTTCTATTTTCTTTTCTATATCTTCTTTGTCATTGTCATAATAATAATAAAGTCCGCCCTTTTTTTTTGACTTTAATAAAGCGCCTTTTATATCTTTGAAGGTACGGTCTTCTTTCTTGTAATAAGCAAGAATTTCGCTTTTAGCTTTACTCTCAAACCAGTTTCTTCTTAAAAATCTTAGATAATTAGTTAGATTTTCCAAAGATGGATTATATATGAATTCTTTAGCGCCCGGCGTTATAAGCAGCTGCTCCTCAAATAAGTTTTTAATAATATGCTGCTCTTCGTGCTTGAAAGTTGATTTTGTTTTAGGTGAAATTTTCTTTAGTATTTCTGCTGTATTTTCAACAGTAATTAGGTCATTTAAAGAAGCAATTAAGCAATTACGGACTACATGTCCGCCAATTTTTTTGGCGGATTTAATTTCTGATTTTTTAAGCTTTTGTTCGTCTGCTGATTTAAAGAATTTTTTTTCAAGAATCCAAGTATAATCTTTTATATTATAGCAGCGGAAATAAATAGTTATTGGGCTTTCAATAATTTTTATTTTTCCTTTGGGATACTTTCCAAAACAGGCATTAAAAAGTTTTCTGTTGTCAGGATATTTTTCCAAAACCTTTTTAATTGTTTGGTGTTTTTCAGTATAGTTTTTTAAAGTTTGTTTAAATAAATCAAGTTGTTTTTCTGAAAGCCGATGTTTGGGAGCCACAGAAAGAAGAATGTTCATTAACGCTTTTTGGCTGATATCAGGATTAGTTCTAATTTCTTTTTCCAAATCAATTTGAATTTCAGCTATGCCTTGTTTTTGCTTGATTAGTTCTTCTTTATAATTTTTTAATCGTTCAGCTCTTGTTTTCGGCCCAAGGCCGACCAGCCTCGGGCTGGCTTCTTCATCAAATTTTCTGAGCTTTTTTAGCTCGATTTCCGGATCAAAGGGTTCGTAATCAAGCTCAAATTCTTTTTTGGGCTTTTCTTGAAATTGATTGAATTTTTCAGATTTATTGTTCATAAATTTAGAGCCAAAATTAGTTGGCAGGGAAAGGATTAGGCAAATTAATGCGACCAGCTTCGGCATCACTTAGACCAGTATAAAGCGTAGCTGTTTGATCGGGGTTTATTATTAATCCTCCGGGAAATACTACATCTTCTAGGTGGTCTGACTCCTTGGTTTCTCCTTTGGGAAAGTTTTTCCGCGTAGCAATAATTTTTATAGATGAAGATTTAAATGTTTCCGGATTGAATAAAAAGGTCATTGCAGAATA
>CAZYRO010000061.1:0-3766 GCA_964649435.1 uncultured Candidatus Saccharibacteria bacterium
CTGCTGATATTATGAAAGTAGCGATGATAAAATTAGCTAAAAACCTGCCTTCTAAAGCGCGGATTTTGCTTCAAATTCATGATGAGTTAGTTCTGGAAGTTAGAAAAGATAAAATAAAGAAAGTAGCAAAGATTGTTAAAAATGCAATGGAAAATGTTTTAGATGAACTAATTTTTAAAGAAATTAAATCAATATTTCAAATTCCTCTAAAAGTCGATATGAAAATAGGGGATAATTGGGGCGAAATGGATTATGTATAAAAATATAAAAATTTATTTTATTTTGGCGATCCTAATTATTGCAGGGATTATTTTATTTTGGCAGTTGGGAAGCACGAGCATAGAAATTCAAGGTCTTGATAGTGAAAAAAGTGAGAAGATAAATTTCAAACCAGTTAATAAAGGAGAAGTTAGTCCAATTACCGGCTTAGAATGTCAAAATTATAATCGTCGGCCTATTGCTGTAATGCTGGCAATGGATCCAATCACTCGTCCACTTTCTGGGATCGGAATGGCTGATTTGGTGATTGAGATGCCAGTGATTACTGGCAGCATTACCAGATTGATGGCAGTTTATGTTTGCGAAGCACCAGCAGAAATTGGATCTTTGCGAAGCGCTCGCCATGATTATATTCCTTTAGCAATGGGACTTGACGCTATTTATGCTCATTGGGGCGGTTCTCATTTTGCCTTAGACAAACTTGATGCTGGAATAATGGATAATATTGATGCTATGAAAAATCCCTATAATGCTTATTGGCAAAAGTCAGGGATTCCAATGCCGCATAATGGTTTTACTTCTTATGCTCGATTATTAAACTCTGCTGAAAAGCTTGGTTATAGATTGATTAATAAATTTGAGGGATATCCACATCTTGAAAAGTTAAAACTCCCAGCCCAAGGCTGGTCCGCCTCGGGCGGAAAAACTCAAATGTCGAAAGGGGAGTTGACTATAGGATATACAGGCCGTTATCGGGTTTATTATGAATATAATCCAGAAACCAATTCTTATAAAAGATGGCGTGCTGGGACGCCGGAGATTGATAAACTAACTAACAAACAAGTTGAAGTTCAAAATGTTGTTGTTATGAGAGCTGCCTCGCGCATGATTCAGCCGCCTGATTATAATGATGTTGATGTTGAAGGAACTGGCGAGGCAATAGTTTATCGAAATGGAGAAGAAATAAGAGGAACTTGGAAAAAAGAAGGACGTTATCAACCAACTAAACTTTATTTTTTAGATTCCAATGGTAAAGAAATTGAGTTTACTTCCGGTAAAATTTGGATAGAGATTGTAGAACCAAATACAGTAATTAACTGGGAGATAAGTCAGTAGAAATTTGTTAATCTTAAAATAGGATTCATGATATATTTTTTATTTGGGCCAGATACTTATAGGTCTAGGCAAAAATTGAAAGAGATTATTAAAGAATATAAAAAACGCCATCAAAGTGGTTTGAATTTTATTAAAATAAGTTTTGATGAAAAAGAATTTAACGATTTTAAGCGGGCAGTAGAAACGGTTTCAATGTTTGATGAAAAAAAGCTGATTGTCCTAGAAGAAGTATTTCAACGGCCGGAATATTTTCAGAAAGAATTATTGAATTATTTAGAAAAGAAAAAAATAGAAAATGATAAGGATTGCATAGCTATTTTTCGAACAAAAGAAGTTAAGTCAGAAAATAAGTTATTCCAATTTTTAAAGAAAAAAGCTAAGATTCAAGAATTTAAATTACTTGAAGGTTATCAATTAAAAAACTGGCTTAAAAACTATGTGGAAAAACAAAATGGATGCATTGAAAATCAAGCAGTGGAAAAGCTAGTGGATTATATTAGCAGTGATTTATGGCGAATGAGCAATGAATTAGATAAATTAATTGCATTTAACAAGCGCAAAATTAAAGCACAAGATATTGAGCAGCTGGTTAAACCGAAAATTGATATTAATATTTTTAATATTATTGATTCTCTGGGCCAGAAAAATAAAAAACAAGCTTTGAAACTTGTCCATAATTATTTTGAAAAAGGAGAAAGCGAAATTTATCTATTAAACAGATTTATTTATCAATTCCGAAACCTAATAAAAATTCGCGATTTATTAGACAGGGGAACTCCATTTTATTCATTAGCCAAAAAAAGCGGACTTCATTCTTTTATAGTTAAAAAAACCGCTCATCAAGTAGAAAATTTTGACTTTGAAGATTTAAAAAAAATCTATCGCAAATTATTAGCGACAGACCTTGATATAAAAACAGGAAAAATAGACAGTAAAACTGCCTTGGAAATATTTATTGTGAATCTTTAGATTTCTCGGATTTTTCTTTAATTTCTTTGCTTTTTGGTTTTTCTACTCCTATTCTATTTATTAGTTTAGTTAATCTTGACTTTTTTCTTGCTGCGGTGTTTTTTTTAATTATTCCCGTTTTATAGGCCTTATCAATTGATTTATAAGCCTTAGAAAGAAGTTTTTCCGCTTCTTTCTTTTTATTTTCCAAAGCTAATTTTTTGATATTTTTAGTAATATCTTTAAATGCATTTTTTTGCCGAATATTGCAAGCTCGTCTTTTTTTATTTTGACGCAGTGCTTTTTTTGCGCTTTTTGTAATAGGCATATGGTTCTATATTAGCATTACTCTTTAAAATTGACAAGCTCTGCGCCGTACGGCGCAGGACAAGAGAAACCCCGCACCATTCGGTACGGGGTTGATTTTTTAAAATTTTAACTATCTAATCTTATTTCTTTCAGGCATTTCTTCATAATTTGAAGAGCTCCTTTAGGATCCACTTTTCCGTAAAGCCCGCCTACAATACTAATCAGATATTTAGCGTCAACCAATATTTTTCCGTTTTTTTCACTGGGTCTTAAAATTAAAGATTCTTCCGAATTATAAAGTATTCCTTTAATAATTATTTTCAGATCTCGCAAATTATTGGAATCGTTTTTTTTGCATTCGTGATAAATTGTTCCGCCGATTAACAGAATTGTACATGGCATATTGAAGAAATTAATTCCCCTTTGCAGAAAATAAGTTTCGGTGATTTCTATATTACCGCAATTATTTTTTGTTACTGCTTTCAGTGTCTCATTTGCTATAAGGGCTCCTAAAGTATTTTCTTCTTTAGTAACCGGAATAAATCCTGGATTTTGTGATAAATACTTTAAATATTCAGCAATTTTAATTGGTTCTGCTTTATTGGTTGAGTCAAAGAATTGACTTAGAATATTATTGTCGTTACCCGCATAATCAGAGTGATTTTTTTTGAATTCATCATTAATAAAAGCTTTTATATACGATCTACCTATTTCTATTTTTTCTTTTGAAGGATTTTTCTTCAAATAATTAATTTTTTCAATTAATTTACTTTTGGATATATCCTCTTTTTCTAAAAAGTCTTTGATTTCATCTTTGCTAAGTTTTTCGCCGGTGGTCTTGTTGTAGATATTGCCATTAACATCGAGCAACCAATTAGTTTTGCGCCATCTATCTACCAGTATTAGGTTTTCAGCGCTGAAGCTCAATCCAAATTTTCCTTCAACTTTTCTGAATACTAATGGTAAATTTGGCTCTAAGTTGATTGTTCTCTTGTTTTCTTCGTTTTTAACAATATGAAATAATGGGTTTTCATCACTATTGCAATAAACATCGGTTGTGCAGCCTCCGATATCTAAAGCAAATATCGGACCTATTCCTTTTTCTTCTTCATATCCTCGAGCTAAGAGATTAATTCCCCAAAGAGCGGCTGTTGGCGTTGGCATCAATCCCAAG
>CAZYRO010000062.1:0-3676 GCA_964649435.1 uncultured Candidatus Saccharibacteria bacterium
AAAGAGCCAAGGGAAAATTATTTAGAGCATTAGAAAAAAGTTCGAAAAAAAATAAATTTGCAGTTTTAAATATTGATGATCCTAGTTTTGAATATTTTTCAGGGCTTTTCAACGGTAAAAAATATACCTACGGAATAAAAAATCAAGCAGAAATTACTCCCAATAAGATTAATCTGAAAATTTCTCTTCCAGGAGAATTTAATATTTACAATTCTTTAGCTGCTGTTGGAGTTGCTCAATCCCTGGGATTATCTCCGGAGAAAACCTTAAAGATTTTGAAATCCATTAAAGAAATTCCCGGCAGAATGGAACTGATTACAGACAAGCCATTTAAGGTATTTGTAGATTACGCTCATACTCCAGATAGTCTTATAAAGGTTTATGAAACTGTCAAATCCCAGGCGCCAAGCAATGAATCGCGAACCGTGTGCGTACTTGGTTCCTGCGGCGGTGGCAGGGATAAATGGAAAAGACCAGAAATGGGCAAAATTGCTGGTGATTATTGCGATGAAATTATTTTGACCAATGAGGACCCATATGACGAGAATCCAAATTCTATAATTAAAGATATTGAATCTGGATTCCCGAAATTTCAAATTCCTGCCTTGCCTGTCCGTCCGGCAGGCGGGCCGGCAGGCAGGTCAAATTTCAAATTTCAAAAAATATTAGATCGACGCGAGGCAATTAACAAAGCATTGTCTTTGGCCAAAAAAAATGACATAGTAATTATTACAGGCAAGGGTTGCGAGTCTTGGATATGTGTTGCTAATGGCAAAAAGATTAAATGGGATGATAGAAGAGTTGTGAGGGAAGAGTTTAAAAAAATTTATGGAAAAATATAAAATCTTGCCTCATCCAGCTGATATAAAAATTCAAGCTTTTGGCAAAACAAAAGAAGAGTTGTTTTTGAACGCAATAAGGGGAATGAAGGAAGTGTTAAAAGTAAAAAGTAAAAAGTTGAAAGTAAAAAGAGAAATTAATGTGAAATCTATTGATTTGAATGCTTTATTAGTGGATTTTTTGAGTGAGGTTTTGTATTTAAGTCAGGTTAATAAAGAAATTTATAATGATGTGAAATTTAAGAAGCTTGGTCCTTCGACAAGCTCAGGACAAACAATTCTTGAAGCAGAATTGTTTGGAAACAAAGTTGAGTCATTTGGTGAAGATATCAAAGGCGTAACTTATCACGGATTGGAGATTAAGAAAAAAGATGACCTTTTTGAGGTCACAATTTTGTTTGATATATGATTAATAAAGAAAACTTCAAAAAAATAAATAATTGGTTGCGAGAGATTCCTAAAAGTTTTAGGGATGATATGCGGGTGCCGGCACGTATCTATGTATCTGATAAGATGTGGGAACATATAGAAGAGGGAGCATTGGAACAATTGGTAAATAGCACTACTTTACCTGGAATTGTGAAATATGCTATAGCTATGCCTGATATTCACCAAGGGTATGGACCACCGATTGGGGGTGTAGGAGCAATGAAATTACCAGATGGCGTAATTTCGCCTGGATTTGTCGGGTATGACGAGAATTGTATCTCTGGAGACACAAATGTTTTATTAGAACACGGAGCATTTATTCCAATAAAGCGCCTAGAAAAGGAATGGGAAAATATTTGTTTACAGCATATAGATTTTAAGAGAAAGAATATTACAACCTCTTTACCTATTCGTTTTTTGAAAAAATTTAATAATCCTCATATTTTTAAAATAATAACTAGCTCCGGGGAGAATGTTAAAATAACAGAAGACCATCCTGTTTATACGAAAGAAGGAATGAAAGAAGCCAAAAATATTAGAAAAGGAGAAAAAGTAGTCCTTCTCCCCTTTAAAGGTGTTAAATATAGAAAATCTTCTAGTAAGATCATTTTATCAGAGGATGATTTTATTAAAGTTTTATCAAAGTTTAAAACGTCGTCAGGATCAGCAAAAGAACAGGTTATTTCTTTTTTAAGAAAAATCAATATTTTGCCTTTAAAATATAACTCATTCCAGCTGCCGTATTTATTAAAAATAATAGGATATACTTTGGGTGATGGCACGATTCCTTTAATCAACAATTCGCCAGGTCCAGTAGCCTTTTACGGGAGACCAGAAGATTTAGAAGATATTCGTAAGGATATTAAGAAAATAGGCTTTAAACCTTCAAAGATTTATAGTCGAACAAGAGATCATGAGATAAAAACCTATTATAGAAAGTATAAATTTACTAGAACAGAGCATAGTTTTAGAGTAAGCAGTTTTTCCTTTTCAGCTTTATTAGTATCATTAGGTTTGCCTTATGGTTCGAGAAGCGAAAAAGAATACAGAGTGCCGAAATGGATTTTCGATTGTTCTTTATGGCAAAAGCGATTGTTTTTAGCAGGTCTTTTTGGGGCAGAATTATCTACTCCTTCAACCTTAAACAAGTATAATTTTTATGCTCCTCAGTTGAATATGCAGAAGGCCGAGAATTTAAAAAGAAATGCAAAATTATTTTTAAAAGACATAAAAGAACTTTTAGCTGAGTTTAAAATTGAGACTCATGCCATTCAAGAAGTTCCTGGTTATCAATATAAAGGGAAAAAGGGCAAGACGTTAGGTCTTCGTTTGCAAATAAGTGAAAGAGCAGATAATATTATTAAGTTTTTCCAGACAGTGAGTTATGAGTATAATCAAGAAAAATTTAAAAAAGCATGTTTGGCAGCAAATTATTTAAAGAAAAAATTAAAAATAGTTGATTTAAGGACTAAAGCGAGAAAGGAAATTAAAAAATTATATAAGAAAAAAGGAGATTTCAAAAAATTGGTGGGAGAATATAGTAGCAAATATACACCTGTTCAGTTTCTTTATCACTCTATTTTTGAAGAAGAGAGTTGGGGCATTAGAAGGAAAAGGGGCAACCCCAGAGTTGCATTTAATTTTCCTTCTTTTGATGATTATATAAAAAGTAATGCGTATGGTTTTCGAGGTTTAGTTTGGGACGAAATAGAGAAGATAGAGAAAATTCCACACAAAGATTACGTATATGATTTTACGGTAAATCATCCTGATCATAATTTTATTGCTAATAATTTTGTAGTCTCTAATTGTGGAATTAGAATATTGAAATCAGATTATACAGAAAAGGATATACAACCTTATCTGGATAAACTGGCTACTGAAATGCAAAAGGAGGTCCCTTCAGGATTAGGCAGAGGAAGACAGACAAAACTTTCTATTGAACAGATTGATAAAATTTTAGAAGAAGGTGTGCCACATTTAGTTAGTCAAGGATATGGCGAGAAAGAAGATATTGAGAACTGTGAAGAAAAAGGGAAAATGGAACAAGCTGATGCTAATTGTGTTTCTCAAAAAGCAAAAATGAGAGGAAGAGACCATGTTGGGACTTTGGGCTCGGGGAATCACTTCGTTAGTTTAGAAAAGATTGACGAAATTTATGACGAAACAGTAGCCGAAGTTTTTGGATTGTTTAAAGATCAGGTAGTAGTAATGATACATACTGGGTCTCGAGGATTAGGGCATCAAAACTGTACAGATTATTTGAGAATAGTAATGCAGGCTTTGCCCAAATATAATATTAAATTACCAGACAGAGAATTAGCTTGTGTGCCATTTGATTCTCCGGAAGGACAAAGATTTTTTAAAGCAATGTCTGCTGCTTGTAATTTTGCTTGGGCAAACAGACA
>CAZYRO010000063.1:0-3657 GCA_964649435.1 uncultured Candidatus Saccharibacteria bacterium
ACCCGAATATCCTGCATTAGCCCATTATGAAGTAACTTTAGCTTTAATTGAAGCTTGCGAAAAATTAAAACTAAAATATCATTTGGGTATTACCGCTTCATCGGATTCATTTTATGTTGGCGAAGGGCGCCCAGGATTTAAGGGATATAATCAATCTTATCTAAAAAATATTTTATCAGACTTACAAGCAGCCAAGATAACCAATATTGAGATGGAAGCTTCAGCTCTTTTTACTATTGCCAGTCTTTATAATTTACGCGCCGGATCTATTTGCGCTGTTTTTGACAATTTAGTTACAAATGAATTTTTAATTAAAGGAGAAACAAAAGTGGCTCAAGCTGCTTCGGAATCAGTAGCTATTCTTGCTCAATGGGACAAATTAAAAAAGAAAAAAAAGAAAAAATATTTTTATCCTTCATTGTTAAAGTAATTTAAAGAAAACCATTAAAAAATCCTTCCGAAATCTGGAAGGATTTTTTAATGGTTCTACTGTTATTTTCTAAGGATTTTTGGTAAAAAATATAGGTGGGAATCCGCAAATCCTACCCGCAGGCAAGATAAATATAAAATTCCCTGAAAAATGGGTTTGACCCAAAATCTTATTAGAAAGAACATCCAGCAGAACCACTTTAATTATAGCAATTTTAAACTAAATTGCAAGCTAAAACTGTGGATAATTTTTCAAAACATTATATCATCTTCCGCCCTCTTATAGTCATGAATTTCTTCCGGTGAAAACCAGAAATTTGTTTCGTGTTCTGCTTCTTCCGGAGTTTCTGAAGCATGAATAATATTATGGACCGATCGTTTATTTCTATTGGCAGCAGCCGCTGAATCAACAGAAAAATCACCCCTAATTGTTCCCATTTCAGCCAAGGCAGGCATTGTATTGCCGCAAAGTTTTCTAATCATATCAACAGCATGAATGCCTTTAACAACTATTTTTACTAATGGTCCCGAAGTCATAAAATCAATCAGCCAGCTCCGGACCATCTCGCCAATCTTCTTTGAGTCGGTAGTTCCTATTTCTTTTTTAATATTAAACCCATACTTCTCATAGGTTTCCTTAGTTTTATCTCCTAACCTAGTTATCCATTTTTCATCTTTTGGATAATGACTATCAATCTGTTCTTTTGTTGCCCAAATCATCTCCAAGGCAATAATTTTTAGTCCTCGTTTTTCAATCCTGGTGATAATTTCACCAATAAGCCCCCGCTTAACTCCATCGGGTTTTATTAATACGACTGTTTTTTCTTCTTTCGGATCTTTCATATATTTTCAATATAATAATAACACCTTGACTAAATATAATCAATTATGTTAGGATGAAAAGAAATATTGATCTTTGAAAAAGGAGAAATAAAATGACAGACAAGGCATTCAGGAAAAGAAAAAGAAAAATATTTTTAATTTGCCCGGTTAGAAACATGACTGAGGAAGAAAGAAAAAAAATGGAACAGTATATAAAAAATCTAGAGAAACAGGGCCATAAAATTCATTGGCCGCCTCGGGACACAAATCAAGATGATCCAATTGGTTTAAGAATCTGCACAGATAATGCTAGAGCGATAATAGAAGCTGACGAAATTCATGTTTGGTGGAATCCAGATTCGAAAGGATCTCTTTTCGATCTAGGAATGGCTTTTATGCTTGATGTTTTGCGTGGTAAAAAGATCATCCTGGCAAATCCTGAAAATATTGATAAAACAGACAGCAAAAGCTTCAATAAGGTATTGCTGGTTTTGCATTCAAAAAATACCAAGGAGAAATAAAATGACAGCGTTATATATTGTTTTAATCGTAATATTTATTCTGATTTTGGTATATCGACAACTTACCAAAAAGGCAAAAAAGGATAATTGTGACACTTTCTATTTATTTCCAGGCCAAAAAAAGAACAGATATAATAAGATAAAAAAGGGATTGCCTTATTTAGAACAAATAAGAAAAATAAGAAAAAGGATTGAAAAAATAAGAGCAGAAAAGAAAAAAGAGGAAAAGGAAATAAAAGAAATAACGCTTGAGAATTTAAAAAAGGCTTTAGAAAATTCTTGGCGCAGAGAAACATCAGCCGATCCAAACGAATGGACGCCCGAGAATCCAGCTTGGGGCCAGTGCGCAGTAACAGCTAAAATTGTCCAAGATTATTTTGGAGGAAGTTTAGTAAGGTATGATTTATTAAGCATGGGTTCTCATTATTCTAATCAATTGCCGGATGGTTCGGAAATAGATTTAACCGAAAGCCAATTTTCTGAAGGGATAATAAAATTCATAAGAAAGTATTCTCCAAAAGAAATAAGAACCGGAAAATATGTTTTATCTCATCCAGATACAGTAAAAAGATATAAACTCTTGAAACAAGAAACGGAAAAATTTTTGAAAAAAGATTTATAAACAATAAAACAAAAAAAGCGTCGAGAAAGTCGGCGCTTTTATCTAACCTGAAAACTAACACCATTACTTAAAATTTCAATGTCGCCATCTTGGGCAGTACAGAAAGTAGCAATATTACTTAATGTATCTAATACACTTTTATGGGGATGACCATAAGAATTATCTTTACCTGCTTGAATTACAGCAACTATAGGATTAACTGCACTTATGAAACCCTTAGTGCTTGAGGTTTTACTGCCGTGATGAGAGATTTTTAAAATGTCGGAGACTAAATTTATTTCAGAATTAACTAATTCTTTTTCTACCTTCTTTTCAATATCGCCGGTCAAAAGAAGTTCGAAATCTTTATAAATCAATTGAGTGACAATAGAAGTATTATTAGTCTTTTTAATCATTTGTCCTTCTAAACTTTCAAAGGGATATAAAACAAAAAGTTTTACGTCATTATCTAGATTTATTGCTCCGTCAGCTTGGGCAATATAAATTGGGATATTTTCTTTTTGAATAATCTTCATCCACTCTTTGTATTCGGCAGTATCTCGAATAATTCCATTAGTCAAAATCCCGCCAATTTTATAGCGTTTAATAACTTCGATCAGTCCACCAATATGGTCGGCTTCAGGATGAGTCAAGATTACTAAATCGATATACCTATCCCAGAATGGTAGTTCTCTGCCTAGTTTTTCTAAAATTGTTAAGTCCGGCCCGCCATCAATTAAAATCTGTTTCCTGCCCGGCGTCTCAATAAAAATACTATCGCCTTGGCCGACATCGTAAAAATCAACCTCTAAAAACTCTTGCCGCTCTTCAATAAAAACCCAAATCCAAGTCAAAACCAGTATTATAAAAATAATAGCAAAAATTCTGAATAATTTATTCTTAAATATTGACACAAACCAGCGCATATAATATATTTAATTAAAGTTGTTTAACAACTTGATAAATTAAATTTTGGAGGGACAAGATGGGAGATATAATATTTGGTATTGGTTGGTTGAGTGCCATGATAGCTCTTATTATTATTACTATTTGTGACACAAGAAAGGCAAAAAGAGAAAGTGAAAAGCTAAATGAAATTTATAAAGCCATGATAGAGGCAAGTAAATATGCAGAACCCGGAACACCCGAACACGCTAAGAAAACAGCAGAATTGTTTGAAAAAGAAGAAAAAGTAAAAAAATAATTCCTCCTAAGTCGGCAGAAAAACCTGTCGGCTTTTTCATTTTCTTCTTTTATGCAGCCACAAAAATCTAATTAATAAAT
>CAZYRO010000064.1:0-3564 GCA_964649435.1 uncultured Candidatus Saccharibacteria bacterium
TCAGATAATTTGCTATAGCGTTCGGCTTTTTTAGCATCTCCAAAACTAAAGAAAGTAACAATTTTCTCATACCAAATTTTCAATGGATAAAAAGAACTGTCCGGCATTATCTCTGGTCCCGGCAAACTATCCAAAACATTTGCCGTATTTGCCCAAATATTGACAGAGCATAATAAAAACAAAATAAAAATTATAAAAATAATTATCTTCTTCATTCTATTGTTTATTTTAACATAATACTAAAACATTAACAACAAAAGAATAACCTCTCCCGAGGGAGAGATTATTCTCAATGTGCAGTTTCCAGTCCGAAGACTTTCTGCTGCACACCTTTATAATAAGCTTTTAAAAACATTTGTCAATGCTGACCTGTGGATAACTTAGTAATGCCGCTCCTATTGCTCCGGCATCTTCCCCGAGCTTGGCTTTAACAATTTTAGTATTCTTTGCTAAAGGAGAAAGTATGTTTTTTTTCATTGATTTCTTGGCCGAGTCAAAAATAAACTTTCCAGCATTAGCTATGCCCCCACCGACTATAATAAGATTGGGATTCAAAATATTAACGACATTAGACAAGCCAATACCCAAATACTCTCCCGTAATTTGAAAGACTTTGATTGCTTTTTTATTGCCTCTTTTAGCCATCTTCACAATTTGCTCAGGGGTGCGACCCCTAAGCCCAACTTCTCTTGCAGTTTTGATTATTCCTTTGGTAGAAACATAGGTTTCTAAACAACCCTTATTTCCACAATTACATTTTCGGCCGTCTTTTTTAATAATCATATGACCAATTTCTCCGGCGCTGCCTGATGCTCCGCAAAAAAGCTTCCTTTTTAAGATTAAACAACCTCCAACTCCGGTGCCAAGAGTTAAGCCAACAATATTCTCTTTGTTCTTTCCCGCTCCTAATATTCCTTCGGCAATGCCGAGACAGTTAACATCATTATTTATAATTGTTTTTATTTTAAATCTTTTCCAGACTGCATCGGTCAAAGGAAAATTTTCTAAAGCTTTTAAGTTTGGCGGATTTAAAACTATCCCCTTTTTTAAATCTATTGGCCCGGCAACGCCAATACCGATTCCTTTAATTTGTTCTTTATTAACGCCGTTAATTAAAAAATCTATACAATCAAAAATCTGAGCAATCATTATTTTTCTGTTGCTCATTGATTTGATTAGAATCTTTCTTTTCTTGATTATTCTCTTTCCCGTCATTAAGACACTATTTATTTTGTATCCGCCAATATCAAGTCCTATTTGCATAAATAGCGAGGAAATATATTTTTCTCCGAACGACTTAGTAAGCATTTTCGGTACTGCTTTTTAGCGGTTTTTGAGGCTGTTTTGGCATGGTCCCCGAGCAAGACTATGTTTAACCTAGTAAAGAGAGGGGCAAAACAGCCGAAACCTCGGAGCCAGCCGCTGGGCTGGCGAGAATGAGCGAAAAAGCAATACCGAAACTTTAGTTATTGTTCGCATAGAGGAAATATATTTTTGAGCAATTAATTGACTTAGGTTTTTATTTTTGTTAATATTTTATAAACAGCAAAGTACATTAACATTTTAACATTAAAATAGGAGGAACAATATGCCTGAATGGGAAATTTCCTTTAAAGATTATTTAAGAAGGATGCGATGCACCCCCAAACTTTTTGAAAATAAATTAAACCTTCCAAGGATCAATGATGTCAAAAAAGTTTTACCCCTAAGAAATTTGAAAAATATAGATTCCATTGTTCCTATCAAAAAAGAATTTCTGTTGACTATTATTAAAAAGATTAAAACAATAGATGGCCAATCACCCTTTAAAGATTCCGTTATTAAAATGATTAAAATTGATTCGAGCCACTTAAAGGTTGGACAGAAATTTGTTTATCGAGAAAATTACCAAAGCATGCTTGAAAATCTATCAAATATTTTTAGCGACTTCTCAATCCCCTCTGGGATTTGCGACTTGGGCGCCTACATGGTCTTTGGCAAAGATAAAAACCGAAATTACTGTTTATCCTACTATATTCCACCAATTATTGAAAAACATGGCTCTGATTTGGTAATAATGGACGGCATCCACCGAAACTTCATTAACAAACAAGTCGGGTCCACCCCCAGCGTTATTTTGGTGGAAAACATCAACGTTCCATTTCCCTGCTCTCTTCATTCTTGGGACGACATTAAAATTATCTCCCTAAAACACAAACCCAAAGATATAAACAAACGATATTTTGATTTAAATGCTTTTAGGTTTCGAGATCTAAAATACTTAGGAATCGATGGATAAAAAAGAACTTAAACTGGCAGATAAACTCTGCCAGTTTTCTATTTTTTTAATATCTTTACCTGCCTTGCCTGTCCGTCCGGAAGGCGGGCCTGTAGGCAGGTTCTTTATCTGAAAACAATTATAGGGATCAAATAATATCTTAATCGAGACATCTTTTAATAATTCCAAAATCCCTAATTTGTCATCAATGTATGTACACGCTTTCAAGCGCTTAGCAACTATGTTTTTATCGCTATCCTTGTCAACAAAATAAATATCTTTTCTTTTAATATAGTTTAAAAATCCATGCTTTTTTAACCATTCCAACGCAGTTTTTTGTAAATTTTCATCGCGGCGCGAAATAATAATAAACTGATAATTTTTACTTAAAAACTTAATTGCCTGAAGCGCTCCTTTCATGGGTTCTGCTGTGGGCGTTCCTTTGCTGTAAATAAATTTCCGAATAATTTGATAATCCTCTGGAGAAATAAGTTTTTTAAGCTTTTCCGATGGTGTTTCTTCGGGTTTAATATCATAGCCAAGTTCTTTGGCTTTTTTTATTTTATTCTCTGTGTGGTCAATAATAACACCGTCTAAATCAAGGCCAATAATCATAAATAAAAATTTAAAATAATAATTTAGCTGAATTCCACATAGAATCATCGTTATGCTTGATCTTAAGCCAATACCACCATTCTGCCCCCCATAAATACGCTTTTGAAAAACCTGTTCTCTTTGTATAGTCAATAATTTTTCTAAATTTTTCTAAATCCATAGATTTGGACTGTTCTTCCAAAGATAATTTTTGAGTAGCTTCAGGGCCCCAGGGCTCTGCTTGAAGCTCAATAACAAAAATTTCTTCAACATCAAATAGTTTTTTAATTAAAGCCGCCTTTCTTTGATAAAAAATAGCCGGGATTGGATAATGAACATAACCTAACGCGCCATAAACTTTTCGATAGAGAGTAGTTCCTACAATATCCGTCCTGCGAGCCGCCTTTATCCAGGTACTAAATTCCCCACTTTCAGTCAAGATTATTTTTCTGGAGTTGTCTAAGCTTCGCGCTAAAGCAATTTCTTTGTCCAAAAATTTCTTATCTAATTTAGGGCATTCCCCAAAAGTTCTTAAAAACGGCTCATTTTCTATCTGCCAAAATTTAATTGATTTCTTTTCTTTATAATGATTAATAATTTCAGAAATAATAATAAGAATTTTTTCCTGCTGCTCTTTTTCTGAAAGATTGCCTGCCCATTCCGGAATATGACATTCCGGCCACCTTGGAAGCCGACGGCCAACAACTAAAATA
>CAZYRO010000065.1:0-3496 GCA_964649435.1 uncultured Candidatus Saccharibacteria bacterium
CAAAGATCCACCCATGGTTGGAGTACCTTCTTTCTTTTTGTGAAGAGAAGTAAAGATTGGAGTTTTTTCTCCTCCTCTATTTTTTTTACACAATTTATATTTATAAAGAAAATGAGTAAGGCCGGGAGTCCAAAGAATTGCAATAATAAAAGATAAGGCGGCAATAAAAACTATTTTAATTATAGGAAAAATTTCACCAAACATAAGCTTCTTGAGTCCATTCTATTAATTTTTTAGTTTCTAATTCTCTATCTTCCGAACCTAAAATTATGATTATCAGATATTCACCGGGTTTATCTGGATTTTTAACCATTGTCAACATGCACCCGCCAGCCTCTTCGGTAAAGCCGGTTTTCCCTGCTATTATTTGTGGAATATCGCTTAAAAGCTTATTGGTAGTTATTAAATGATGCTTTATTTTTTCCTCTTGAGAGTAAAGTTCAATTTCTTTGATACTAAGAATTTGCCATATCAGAGGTTTATTGGAAAATGAATATTTCGTTAATTTAATAAGGTCGGAAATTGTCGAATGGTTCCATTTGCTAATTCCCGTAGAATCAGCGAAATAAGTGCTCTCCATTCCTATTTCTTTTGCCTTTTTATTCATTAAAGCTACAAAATTGTTTTGGGATGCTAAATCAAAACTATCAGCTAATGCTGTGGCCGCATCGTTGCTTGATTCTATAAGCATTATGTAGAGTAAATTCCTTACACTTAGTTTCTCGCCAACTGACAGATGACCATTTTTTCCTTCCGTAATTACTGCTTTTTTTGAAATATTAACAATACTATCAAGCGTTAGGTTTTCTAAAACTACAAGAGCCGTCATTGTTTTTGTTAAACTGGCAATTGGTAATTTTTCTTTTATGTTTTTTTGATAAAGAAATTTTTCACCATTAATGTCAAAAACAGCGGATGCTTTAGCTTGAATTACAGGCTCTTCAATGGCCCAGTTTCTTATAGGAATAAAATTAGGATTTAAAGAAGCGGTTAAAAAACTATCTTGAGACGAAGGAAGTTGATTTGGTTGAGATTTTGCAGATTGATTGACTTCTGCCGAAAAATCCTTATTCTGTTGATTCTCAAAAGAGAATAAAACAGAGGTAAGTCCAAGTATAATAATAGATATAGCAAGAGTTAAAATAATCTTTTTCATAATTTGCTTAAGTTTTTATAACTTGGCAAGTCTTTAATAGATTTCAATCCAAGTTTTCTTAAAAAATTAAAAGAGATTTCGTAAATATAAACCCTGGCATCCTCGGGATGTCCTTTTCTTTCAATTAATCCTCTAATAAGCAAATTTCTTAAAATAAAAGTAGAGTTAACTCCGCGTATTTCTTCAATTTCAGCTCTACTAATCGGGCCCCTGTAGGCAATAATAGCCAAGGCCTCTAAAGAGGCAGGAGTTAAATCTTCTTGAAGTTCATCCTTTATTAATTTTTCTATATATTGACTATTTTTCGGCGAGCTGACGAGTTGGATTTTATCATCTTTTTTTATTATTCTTAATCCCCTGCTTCCTTTTTCATAATCATTTGTTAAATCAGCTATAGTCTTTTTGACTAAGTTTTTATTTTTTTCTGTTGTTTTTGCTAATTTTTCAATCGAAATAGGCTCTCCGATCGAGAATAATATGCTTTCAATAATAGATTTAAGGTTCATATTTCTTTATTTTTATTTCTCCGAATACTTTATCCTGCCCTGCTCTTGCTACTTTTCGCTTAATTAATTCCAGCAAGGCCAAAAAACTTACAATTATATCCATTTTTGACTTGTTTTTTTGGGTCATATTCTGAAAACTCGTTTGAATCTTACTTGAAATCTCTTTTTGGATTTTTTTAATTTTTTCTTCAATGGAAATTTTTAATTTTAAACTTTCTTCTGGTAATCTCATCCCCAAAAGAGCAATTTCTTTCAGTACTTTCTTAAAGGCATTTTTTAAATCTTCTAATTTAAAATTCTTTGGCGGATAAAAAACGGCCTTAAGTCCCTGATATTTTTCCCGATCATAAGCTATCTTTTTTGTTTGATCTAATTTTTCTATTTCTGCTGCTAATTCTTTAAATTTTTTATATTCTTCAAGCTGTCTTTTAAGTGTTTCTACGTCTTTTTCCTCTTCTTTGGTTAGTTCTAAATTAGGCAAAAGCATTCTGGATTTAATTAAAATTAGCCTAGAGGCAACCACTAAAAAATTAGCTAAATCTTCCAAAGAGATATTTTCTAATTTTTTTAAATAATTTAAATATTGGTCAGTAATTTTAGCCAAAGATATTTCTGCAATATCCAGTTTTTTTTCTTCGGTAAGTTGAAGAAGCAGGTCCAACGGTCCTTGAAATTCTTTAAGTTTGACCCTGTACATATTTAAATTATATCATACTCAGCTCAAAATGAACAAATTTACAAATGAAAAAAAGAGCCTTGTTTCCCGTGAGGCTCTTTTAAAAGTTGTCTTTAATGAAGAATAGAAGCATTTAACCCAATCCAATCTTTTTAACCAGCAACAATTCAACGTGCGGCTCTAGCTTATATTTCTTAATTAAATCTTTAGTTTCATTTAAAACATCGTAATGACAGACCCAAATACTTCTTTGGAGTCTTTTATAACCCAGATATTGAATATTTTTTCTGAATGCGTCCCTATGTTGTCTTTTCTTTTCCGGTATATCAAATAACACCATTTGCCATTTTTTATCTGGTCGCAACCTCTTTCTTGTTAGTTTCACTTTTGTTGTAAAAACTTTCTCTAATCCTTTTGACGTTAACATAATAGCTGATTTGTCTTTAACTTTTAGCGTTTTGATATGGCCGCTTTGTTTAAGATTATACACAATTTTAGCAAAATCTTTTTTCTTCTTTCTATATTCAAATTCCCAATTATTCTTAAACAATTTAATTTCAGCCCAAGTCATCTCTTCAGGCCCTCTAAAATGATATGGTCGGTCTTCTGGTAGAAAAAAGTTTAGCACCCCTTCGGTTGCATTTATAAATTTATGTAAATCCCAAAGGAATTTTTCGGTAATGGGAAGTTTAATGGGCATAGAATATCAGCATTTAGTACGATCGGAATAAATGCTGATAAATTATTTTTGTTATTTTTGTTGATGACTTAGATTGAAAATACGAATAAAATCTAAATATTTATTTTTGAATTTTTATTCCTAGCTCTCGAAGTTGTTTGGGGTCTACTTCGCTCGGCGCGTTCATCATAAGGTCACGGCTGTCGCCGGTTTTTGGAAAAGCTATTACCTCCCTAATGCTTGGTTCATTCTGAAGAATCATAAGCAATCTATCAATTCCCATGGCAATTCCCCCATGAGGCGGAGTTCCATACTCAAAAGCTCTTAGTAAATGACTGAATTTTTCTTTGATTTCCTTTTCTTTTAATCCTGCTAATTTGAATATTTCTTTTTGAATATTTAAATTGTGATTTCTAATACTTCCTCCGGCAATTTCGTGACCGTTGCAAACTAAATCATGCTGCCAGGATTTAATTTTT
>CAZYRO010000066.1:0-3371 GCA_964649435.1 uncultured Candidatus Saccharibacteria bacterium
TTCAAAAGGCGGGAAATAAGCCATCATATAACAGCCAATATCTCCCCCGAATACAGTATTTTTTGGCGCTGATTGCTTTACCGCATTAAATAAAAACCAATAAGGGCAGCCCTTGCAAAAGCCCGGAAGTCTTTTTGGGACATCTATTTTCTTAGTAGGGAAATTTGCTCTTATATTGGCCTTGGGATAGAATTTTTTGAGGGTTTCTACAATATGCTCCGGCCTTATTTCTCCTGCCGTTGAAAAATATTTTTTTCCAAAAATCTGAACATTTTTGTTTGGAGATAAAATTTTTATTTCTTTTTCTAAATAAGGTTCTAATTCTTCTATTACTAAAACTTTTTTAAATTTGCTTAATAATTTTTTAATTTTTTCTTCGGGCAGAGGATAAAACCAACCCAATTTAAAAGTTGGAATTTTTAAATTTAAAAATTCTTGCGCTTCCATTGCATGAAGAAAAGTTATTCCGGAAGTAATAATTGCCAAATCACTTTTTTTATTTTCATTGAATAATTTATTAAATTCACTTTTTTCTACCTCATTTTTTTGAATAAATTTAATTTTGTTTAGCAACTCTTTATGCTGAAAAATAGTATAAGGGGGCATAGTAGTAAACTGATTTGGCTTATCTTTGGGAAAATCGGCTTTTAATTGAGAGAACTTTAATTTTTCTAATTTTACGGGCATTCTCTGGTGAGCTACTCGAGTAGTTATCCTTATAGTTATGGGGATTTTATATTTCTTAGACATTTTAAAGGCGTATTTGGTAAAATCCTTGCATTCTTGTGGGCTGGAGGGCTCTATCATTGGAGCGTGGGCGAGATAGGCATAAGCTCTGGAGTTTTGTTCTGATTGAGCTGACGAGAAACATCCGGGGTCGTCTCCTATAACAATGACCATTCCGTTCGAAACACCGATGTAGAATAAAGGCATAAAGCTGTCAGCGGCCACATTTAAACCAAAGTGCTTCATAGACACCATTGTTTTAAGGCCGGAAAAATTTGCTCCAATAGCTGATTCCAAAGCCACTTTCTCATTGGTTCCATATTCAAAGTGGAAATTATCTCTGATTTTCTTTTTGGAAATTGAAAATTGAGAATTGAAAATTCTAAAGAAGGTATCTCCGATTTCCGAAGCTGGAGTGCCGGGATAGGTAGCAGCAAATTGAACTCCCGACTCTAATGCTCCGCGAACGATCGCTTCATTTCCCAAAAGTATAACTTTTTTATTTCTTTGTTCTAAAACTTCTTCCATATATTTTTATTATAACACTTTAATTGAGAATCTAAAAATTTTTTCCACACCTTTAGCTTTTTATTTTTCCTAATTTTTGGTAGAATAAAGTATGCGAATATGAACATAAAATCCTTAGGAGAAATTTTGATAGAGGTTTCGGCCCGGCACATTCATCCTTTTCAAAAAGATTTAGATAAACTTTTTGGAGAGGGTTATAAATTGACCAAATTAAAAGAGCTTTCCCAGCCCGGACTTTTTGCGGCAAAAGAAACTGTAGCTATTCAATATAAAGATAAAATTATTTCTGGGGTTAGAATAGTGGGGCCCTGTCGAAATCAAACTCAAGTTGAGCTTTCTTTAACAGACGCTTTTAGCTTGGGTATGGAAATTCCAATTCGAGAATCCGGCGACCTTGACAATACGCCGGGAGTAACATTAATTGGCCCAAAAGGGAAAATAGATTTAGACAAAGGGGTGATTGCTAGTTGGAGGCATATTCACGTTTCGGACAAGCAAGCAGAACAGTTAGGCGTAAAAGACAGAGATTTGGCTTGTGTTCAGATTCAAGGGCATCGAGCATTGATATTCAAAAAAGTTTTGGTGAGAGTGGCTCCAAATTTTTCTTTAGCTATGCATATTGATGTTGACGAAGGAAATGCGGCCGGGATAATTAAAAATGCCGAAGGAATTATATTAAAAGAAATTAACAAATAAATTGATTTTATGATTTTGGTTTTAAATTGCGGCAGTCAATCAATTAAATGGAAATTATTTCGGTTAAAAAGAAAACAGGTTTTGGAAATAAAATCTGAAGGGATTAGAGTGGACAAGTCGAGCCAGTATAAAAAAATTTTACGGCAAAAATTTAAACAAATTAATCAAAGATATCCGCACATCATTGCAATAGGTCATAGGGTGGTTCATGGAGGCAATGGATTAAGAGAACCAATTAAAATTACTAACAATGTATTAAAAAAAATTAAAAAATGCTCTGGACTTGCTCCATTGCATAATCCGTATAATGTTTTAGGCATAGAAACTGCCAGAAATTTTTTTAAAAAAGTACCTCAAGTAGCGGTGTTTGACACGGGTTTTTATAAAAATCTTCCTCCTGTTTCTTATTTTTATGCCCTGCCTAGAAATTTAGCCGATAAATTTAGAAGATATGGTTTTCACGGCATTTCTCACCAATACATAGCCGAGCAATCGGCCAAAAAACTTAATAAACCTCTTTCTAAAATAAATTTAATTACTTGTCATTTAGGGGGAGGAGGTTCAATTACTGCCGTAAAAAAAGGAAGAGCTATTGAGACTTCTATGGGTTTTACTCCCATGGAAGGATTAGTAATGATGAGTAGGTGCGGCGACATTGATCCCGGAGTAATTATTGAATTATCAAAAAAATATTCTTCTGATAATTTGAATTATATTTTAAATCATCAAAGCGGATTAAAGGGCCTTTGCGGTTATGATGATATGCTAAAAATTTTAGAGGAAGTTAGGAAAGGAAATAAAAAAGCTAAATTAGCTCTGGACGTATTTTGTTATCGGATTAAAAAATATATTGGAGCATACTGCGCTATTTTGCAGAAAGTGAATGCGGTGGCATTTTCAGGGGCAATCGGCTTTGGCTCTAAAAAAATTAGAAATATGATTGTTAAAAACCTAACCATTTTAAAAGGAACTAAAATTTTAGCTATTGAAACGAACGAAGAGTTAGCTATTGCCAAGCAAGTGATTAAAACAATATGAACCCCGTTAGAAACACGCATAATTGGTATGCCACGTTAGAAGTCTTAAGTATAAAAATTTATCGATGTAGGTATAAACTTATAAAGTTTTAATATATAACATTATGAATAATCAAAACAGACCTCTAACGTGGTATGTCTATGTTTTGCAGAATAAACACAAGAAATGGTATATAGGCTCAACTAGAGATCTGCGAAAAAGAATTTTACAGCATAATTCAGGAAAGAACAAATCAACTAAATATGGGGTTCCATGGAAAGTTATTTATTGCGAAATTAGCATTAATCAACAATATGCCCGAGCAAGAGAAAAATATTTGAAGTCTGGCATGGGAAGAAGATATCTCAAAAACAGACTCAAATTCTTTTTCGCCAAGGGTTTCT
>CAZYRO010000067.1:0-3320 GCA_964649435.1 uncultured Candidatus Saccharibacteria bacterium
CCTCTTATCTGCAACGTCGTCTTCAGATAGGTTATGCCAGAGCCGCTCGACTTCTTGATATGCTGGAAGAAGAGGGAATAATTGGCCCATCTAACGGCGCCAAGCCAAGAAAAATTTTAGTTGAAAAAGAGAAACCGGAAATTACAGAAGAACCGATGACTTGACATATAGGAGATTTTGTGATGGAAAAAATTGACAAATGAATCTTAATTTGCTAATATAGAAACGTGGGTGTATTCCTGTTTAACAGGGATACCCGTTCTATGTCGGTAGGAAACCTCTTGGCTTTATGTTGGAGGTTTCTTACTTATTCAGAAAGTTTGACACCTTTTTTTTATTTGTTATACTAAAATTGCTGGCGGACTAGCACCCACAAAAGACATAGATTTGGGGTTTGTACTTCCGCCAGCTTTTTGTTAAAAAGTTATCTCACAAAATTGGTGATGGGGTGAATAATATGGTAAAATATAAAACATGATAAAAAAAATAATAAAAATTTTAATTCTTTCTATTGCTATATTTTTTGTTTTTTCTATTCCGGCTGTTTTTGCCGATTCATTAAATCAGAGCGAAACTTTTAACGTTGATTCAACTTATGATTCTATTGGAAGAACTCGAGTAATAGCCACTCTTCGTTATGTGAGCAAGGAAAGTTATTTTTATGTAGAAGATCAGTGGTGGAATTCCTTAAGTTTTTATAAAAAAAGTAAAGCCCAAGAAAGTATTAAAAATTTAGCTAAAGAATTCGATGAGATTATTTATCCCGAATTAACTGAATTCTTTGGCGATGTTTGGAGCCCGGGGATTGATAATGATTCTCATATTACTATTTTGATAACTAATCTTAAAAAAAATGCCGGCGGCTATTTTGATTCTTGCCATGAGTATTTTCGTTCTCAATGCAGTGATTCCAACGAAAGGGAAATGCTTCATGCTAATGCTAATTTTATTTTTTCTCGCAATATGAAAGATTTTATTGCGCACGAATTACAGCATTTAATCAGTTGGAATCAAAAAGAAAGATTGGCTGGCCTTAAAGAAGATATTTGGTTAAATGAAATGCGAAGTGAATATGTTCCCAGCTTGCTTGATTATAATGAACCTTATTTGGGAAGTATGTTGGAAATGAGGATAAAAAATTTTTTGTCGGATTATTACAATCCATTAGGAGAATGGGAGGGGGTGTCAGGTGATTATGGGGTAATTAATCTTTTAGGACAGTATTTAGTTAATCAATTTGGCAAAAACATTTTTTCTTCAATGTCCAAAAGCCATTTAATAGGGATAAAAAGCATTAATCAAGCTCTTGAAAAAGCTGGTTATTCTGAAAATTTTGACGAAGTTTTTACCAACTGGAGCATAGCTAATTATTACAATAGTTTAGCCATGGGCAAGGGAAGCAAGTATGGATATACCAACCCTAAGCTTAAAAAACATCACATTTCTCCTACAACAAGCAGTTTCTATTCTTATAGTTTTATTAATTTTTCAGAAGAAGTTAAAGATTGGTCTCCGCGCTGGTATTTACTCCAAAATAAATTATCTACTCAAGATAGTTCCATAGCTTTAAAAATAGAATTCAAATGCTCAAGCCAAAATGCCGAGTTCAGAGTGCCTTATATGATTAATTATAAGAACGGCAACTATGAATTAGGATTTATAAATCTTGAAAATCAAAGCGGCGCGGCTTATGTTTTTAATTTTGCCAAAGACGTTAAATCTGTTTTGGTGATACCTGCCAATCATTCAAAAAGAACGAATTTTACCAACAATGATTCTTCTGCTCTGTTTAATCTGAAAGCTTCAACAGTTACTATTAATCAACCGGTGATTACTAACATATCTCCTTCTAATGGGCCTGTTTCCGGCGGCAATATTGTAACAATAAAGGGAGGTAATTTTAAAGAGGGAATTGAGGTTCATTTTGGCGGAGAAAAAGTTTCCGATGTTACTTTTATTGATGAAACATCTTTGAATGTTGTTGTTCCTCCATGCAGAGCAGGTTCAATAAATGTTTGGGTAAGAAATCCTGATAATAAAAGCAGTGTTTTTGCTCAAGGATACAAATATAATAAAGGCGTTATTGCCGATGGGTCATTAATTAGGGCTGAGGGTGATTATAAAGTCTATATCATAAAAGGAGAATATAAGCGCCATATTTTGGATAGCAGATTTTTTGATTTTTATGGGCATTTGAATTGGGAAAATATTATAGAAGTAGCTTCTGAAGAGCGGGATTCTTACGAAGACAGTGTTTGGACTAGAGCAGCTGGAGATTCTAAAGTTTATGAGATTAATGGCGACAAAACAAAACATTGGCTTAATATGACTGCCGAGGAATTTTCTATTTCGGGCAGAAGATGGAATGAGGTTTTTGTAATAAATAATCAAGAAAGAGATTTTTATAAGACAGGAGCAGATGTGCTTTATAAATAATTTTAAAAAAAATATTCCCTTGGCGCCATATACTACCTTCAAAATCGGTGGGCCGGCTAAATATTTTTTTGAGGCCAAAAACAGTGGCGATTTAATAAAAGCAGTTAAATCAGCGAAAAAAGCAAAGGTGCCATTTTTTATTTTAGGCGGTGGAAGTAATATCTTAGTTTCGGATAAGGGTTTCGATGGTCTTGTAATAAAGATACAAAATACCCGCCTTGCCTGTCCGTCCGGCAGGCGGGCCGGCAGGCAGGCTAAATACGAGATACAGGATACAAGAATTTTGGCTGATGCAGGCGCGTTACTAAGCAAACTAGTCGATGAATCAATGAAGAGAGGATTGATTGGTTTAGAATGGGCAGCTGGGATTCCCGGAACAGCTGGCGGCGCTGTTAGAGGCAATGTTAGCGCTTTTGGAACTTCAATGTCCGATGTCGTTAAAAGCGTTGAAGCATTAAAGATGACCGAATTAAGAATTAAGAATTATGAATCAGGAGAATGCAAATTTGAATATAAAGAAAGTGCATTTAAACACAATAAAGACATAATTCTTTCCGTGGAATTAGGGCTTGAAAAAGGGGATAGAAAAGAAAGTAAGAAAAAAATAGAAGAATACTTGGCATATCGAGACAAGCATCAGCCACTAGAATATCCGTCAGCCGGATGCGTGTTCAAAAACCCATCCGGTCAGCATGCTGGTTATTTAATAGAGCAATGCGAATTAAAGGGTAAAAAAATTGGCAATGCGATGATTTCCAAAAAACATGCGAATTTTATTGTGAATATAGGTAATGCCAAAGCAAAAGACGTAAAGAAATTAATTGATTTGTGCAAAGAAAAAGTAAAAGAGAAATTCAAAATAAAGCTGGAAGAAGAGATAGAAT
>CAZYRO010000068.1:0-3189 GCA_964649435.1 uncultured Candidatus Saccharibacteria bacterium
TGATACTGGTTTAACTGGCAGAAAAATTATTGTTGATACTTATGGCGGAGTTGGTTCTCATGGTGGCGGGTGTTTCTGTATTCATGGTGATTCGTGGATAAATACAGAAAAGGGGCTTTTGAGGATTAAGGATATGAAGCAAGAGGTAAAAAGTGGTTTATTGGTGAAGACAGATATTCATCCCCAAAAAGCCGGCGAATGGTTTAATAATGGAGAAAAAAAGACAATTAAGATTACTACCAAGAAGGGATATACTTTGGAAGGAACTCCGAATCAGAGAATTCGGGTTATAAATAAAAATGGAAATTATATCTGGCGAAGATTAGATGGACTTAAAAAAGGAGACTTCTTAGCTATCCATCGGAAAAATCGATTATTTGGCAAAAAAGTGGATTTAAGCGATTTCAATTATCAATATAAAAAAGGAACTGCCGAAGGTAGAAAAAATAAATTTATATTTCCCAAAGAATTAACAGAAGATTATGCTTATTTGATGGGTCTCTTGGTTGGTGATGGAAATTGTATGATGGAAGGAGCAATTTCTATTTGTGTTTGCGAAAAAGAGCAAGAAGAAAATGTTCAGAGATTGTATCAGAGATTATTTGAAAGAAAAGGTAAAATTTTTGGCCATTGGGCATTCATGGGAGGCGTAGAAATGAGAGCCTATTTAAAATATTTGGGCCTTGATTATAAACGAGCCTGGAACAAGGAAATCCCTCAAGCCATTTTTAGGGCGCCTCAAAAAGTAGTAGCTGCTTTTCTTCGGGGCTTATTTGATACTGACGGAGGAGTTCGTATACATGGCCGATATAAAAACTTTCCGGATATAAAATTAAGTTCAACTTCTTTAAATTTAATTAAAGGTGTTCAACAGCTTCTACTTAATTTTGGAATTATTACAGGCATTCAAAAAGTTACTAGCAGCGTTGGTAGGATATTCTTAATCAAAGGCACGAGAGAAGCCACTTCCAGAAGATCCTTATATTCTTTGCGAGTTAAAAGTGTTGGAGGAGTCAAAATCTTTAAATCAGAAATCGGCTTTAATTTAAGACGAAAGCAAAAAATATTAGATTCTGTCAGTTTAGAAAATAAAAGAAATTATTTTATTATTCCTTTTCAAAGAGAAACAATAAAAAGACTTTGGCAGAGATTAACGCCCACAGAAAGATATAAAGATAGATGTAAAATTGGGCGCTTTACTCGAAAATGCCAGGGTAAAGCTACTAAAAATTTAACATATTATAAATTAGAAGAATTTTTAGAGACCTATAAAAAACAATTAAATAAATATAAAGATTTTAAACACCTTCAATTTTTAAATACAATGGGTCATTTTTATGATAAAGTTAAAAGCATAAAAGCTTCTTTTACTAAAACATATGATTTATTTATTCCTCAATCCCACACTTTTACTGCTAATGGAATTATTTGTCATAATTCTGGAAAAGATCCAACAAAAGTTGACCGTTCTGCTTCTTATGGCGCCCGCTGGGTAGCTAAAAACCTGGTTGCAGCTGGTTTGGCTGATAAAGTTGAAGTGCGCCTAGCTTATGTTATTGGAGCAGCTGATCCTTTGGCAGTTGATATTGATACTTATGGCACTGGTAAATTACCTGACGAGAAAATTTCCCAGATTATTAGAAGAGTTTTTGATTTGCGGCCTGGAATGTTAATTAAAAATCTTAAACTTCGCCAGCCTATCTATCGCCAAGTAGCTGCCTATGGCCACTTCGGCCGAGATGATTTAAATTTACCTTGGGAAAAGTTAGATAAAGTCAGTCAATTAAAGAAATTTCTTTAAATTCTGTATCATAAATCCTATATCCTAAAAATGTAGCGCCTTGCTGCGTTTTTTGTTTTTGTGATATAATATAGGGGTATGAAACTATATTTTTTTGGCGCCACTCGAATGGTTACCGGTTCAAATTATCTGCTGGAAACTAAGGATATTAAAATATTGATTGATTGTGGCTTGTTTCAAGGAGCTCGTCACGTAGAAAATAAAAATTATGAAGAGTTTCCTTTTAATCCTAAAGAAATAGATGTTCTTTTAGTTACTCATGCTCATTTAGATCATATCGGACGAATTCCAAAACTTTATAGAGATGGTTTTCGAGGAAAAATTTTAGCTACTAAGCCAACAAAAGATTTTGCCTATGCTATGTTGGAAGATAGTCAAGAAATTCTGGAAAAAGAAGCTAAACGTTTAAGTCGAAAACCGCTGTATAAATTTATAGATGTAGAAAAAAGCTTGGACTTAATAGAAGGTATTGATTATGGAAAAAAAATTAATCTAGGCAAAAATGTTTTTTGCCGATTTCAAGATGCTGGACATATTTTAGGCTCGGCAATGATTGAAATCTGGGCTAAGGACAAAAAAATTGTTTTTTCTGGAGACATTGGAAATGAGCCGGTTCCGCTCTTAAAAGCGCCTGAATCAATTAAGGAAGCGGATTATGTAGTCGTTGAATCTACCTATGGAAATAGAATCCACGAAGCTAAAAAACAACGAAAAGACATTTTGGAAAATGTTATTGAAGATACAATTGCTAGGGGAGGAACATTGATGATTCCTTCTTTTGCATTAGAGCGAACCCAGGAATTACTTTATGAATTAAATGAATTAGTTGAAAATCATCGAATTCCCAAAGTGCCGATTTTTGTTGATAGTCCTTTAGCTATTAAAGCATTAGAAATTTATAAGAAGTATCCAGATTACTATAACAAAGAAGCCATTTGTTTAATTAAAGCTGGCGATGATCTTTTTAAGTTTCCCGGACTAACTCTCACAAGAGCAACAGAAGAATCAAAAAAAATTAATAATATTATGCCGCCAAAAATAATTATAGCCGGGTCGGGCATGTCAACCGGCGGCAGAATTTTACATCATGAAATTCGTTATTTGCCTGAACCAAAGAGTTGTCTTTTAATAATAAGTTATCAAGTAGCTGGGAGTTTGGGAAGAAGAATTTTAGACGGAATAAAAATAGTTAAAATTTTTAATGAGATGATTCCGGTAAAGGCTGAAGTAAGGGCAATAGGCGCTTATTCTTCCCACGCCGACCAACGAGGAATTTATAATTGGTTAAATAAATTTAAAAGACCAATAAAACAAATTTTTGTTGTTCATGGAGAAGAGGAGCCGGCGCTGTCTTTGGTTCAGCTAATTAAAGATCATTTAGGCTTTGA
>CAZYRO010000069.1:0-3182 GCA_964649435.1 uncultured Candidatus Saccharibacteria bacterium
AGAGAAGAATTTATTATTGCAGAAAAAATTCGAGTTCATCCCTTGGCTCTTTATCATTTCAATAAATTAAAAGACAAGAAATTAAAAGAGAAAATTAGAGAAATTACCATTGAGCATAAAGACAAGAGAGAATATTTTATCAAAGAGTTAGCCGAAGGGATTGCTCAAATAGCAGCTGCTTTTTGGCCTAAAGAAGTAATTGTCAGGTTTTCTGATTTTAAAACAAATGAATATAAAAATTTAATCGGAGGTGAATTTTTTGAAGGGGAAGAATCAAATCCTATGCTTGGATTCAGGGGAGCCAGCCGTTATCTTAATGAAAGCTTTAAACCCGCTTTTAAAATGGAATGTCAGGCGATAAAAAGAGTGAGAGATATATTCGGACTAAAAAATATTAATTTAATGGTGCCTTTCTGCCGAACCGTCGAGGAAGGAAAGAAAGTTATAGAATTAATGAAGAAAAACGGCCTGGAAAAAGGGGAAGATGATTTAAAAGTTTATGTAATGTGTGAGATTCCTTCCAATGTTATTAGAGGTGAAGAATTTTTAAAAATTTTTGACGGGATGTCAATTGGTTCAAATGACCTAACTCAACTGTCTTTAGGCATTGATAGAGATAATGCCCAAATAGCTTATATCGCAGACGAGAGTAATCCTACTATAAAAAGTATGGTAAGTAAGGTAATCAGACTTTGTAGAGCGAAAAATAAATATTGTGGGATTTGCGGCCAGGCGCCGAGCGATTTGCCGGAATTTGCTGAATTCTTAATAAAAGAAGGAATTGAAAGCATGTCCTTGAATCCCGATACTGTAATAAAAACAATTTTTAATATAAATAAGCAAGGAAAAAATAGGTTATGAAAATTAGTAATATAAAGCCAATAAAAATTTTAGATTCTCGAGGAGAAGAAACCATTAAAGTGACCATAGAAACCGATAAAGCAATTGCTTCAGCTTGTATTCCCCAAGGAAAAAGCACGGGGAAATATGAGGCCGTTTCTTTGCCCGCAGATAAAGCAATAGAAAATATAAAAAAGAAAATTTCTCCCCAACTTGTTGAAAGAGAGATAAACTCCCAGCAAGAATTAGACCAGCTGCTTTTGAAATTAGATAATAGCGAAGATAAAAGCAATTTGGGAGCCAATGCTATTTTAGGAGTTAGCTTGGCTTTTGCCCGAGCGTTTTCTCGTTCTCAAAATAAAAAATTATATCAATATATAGGAGAATTGTTGAAAAAAGAACCGACCGAATTTAATGATATGTGGCTTTTATTTAATATTATTAACGGAGGGGCTCATTCTCCTACTAAGCGTCCTCAAATTCAGGAGTATCTGATTTTGCTAAAGTTTAAAAATGGAGAAGGCATTTGGCAAGCGACAGAAATTCATCATAAATTAAAAGAAAAATTAAAGATAGGAGTAGGAGATGAAGGAGGATTTGTTGTAAAAGAAATGGACAACGAAAAACCTTTAGAAATAATTTCTCAAACTATTCAAGAAGCTAATTTGGGCGGGAAAGTAAGATTAGGATTAGACGTAGCCGCCTCCCAATTTGATAAAGATTTAGATATTTTATCTTTGATAAAAAAATATAATTTATTATATGTAGAAGACCCTCTTTCCGAGGAAGAATGGAAGAAATTTAGAGATTTAAAAGAAAAAATAAAGGGAGACAGTTTAATTGTGGGAGATGATTTGACTGTGTCTAATCCAAAAAGAATCAAAAAAGCAGTAGAAGAAAATTCTATTCATGGTGTCATTATTAAACCGAATCAGATTGGCACTCTTTCGGAATGCCTTGAAGCAATTAAAACAGCCCAAGAAAACAATTTAAAGGTTATTATTAGTCATAGAAGCGGAGAAACCTGCGATCCTTTTATTGCTGACCTGGCAGTGGCTTGCGGTGCTTGGGGATTTAAGGCAGGAGCTCCCTATGGAGGAGAAAGAGTTGCGAAGTATAATCGTTTATTAGCTATTATCTAATTTAATATTCAGTTTTGGCTGTTGTCCTTGAACGGGGTATGAACCCGAGCGGGCATAGTTCGAGAGAACGAAGTGAACGAGAGAGCGAATGTGAATCCCCGAGCGAGCACGCTGGGCGAGCCTGCCTACCGGCAGGCAGGCGAGGAAAGTGAGAGGACAATAACCAAAACTTTATTTAGGTTAAGTATGTTTGATATTATTACTTTTGGTTCAGCTACAAGAGATTTGTTTATAAAAACTAAGGATTTTAGGATTTTAAAGAATAAGAAATTTCTTACAGGACAAGGACTTTGTTTTAATTTAGGGTCAAAAATTTATCTTGATAAGCTTTTTTTTGCAACCGGCGGTGGAGGAACAAATACGGCCGCTCTTTTTGCCAAACAGGGACTCAAAACTGCTTATATAGGGAGAGTTGGTAAAGATCCCGGCGGTCGAGCAATAAAAGAGGAACTGACTAAATTAGGGATTAAGGAATTTATTTCAGAGGACAAGGATAAAAATACTGCTTATTCTATAATTCTTTCATCTGTAGGACGAGGAAGAACAATTTTGGTCTATCACGGCGCCTCCCACGAGTTAGAAAAAAAAGATATACCGTTTAGTAAACTTAAAGCAAAATGGTTTTACATTGCCGGTCTTTCCGGCAAATCAGCAAAAACACTTATTCCCATAATAAATTTTGCCAAAAGAAATAAAATAAAAATTGCTTTAAATCCCGGTGCCGTCCAATTATCATTAGGGTTAAATGGTTTGAAAAATGTTTTGTCTGTTGTTGATGTTTTGATTTTGAATCACGAAGAAGCAGCTCGCTTAACAGGTTTGTCTTACAACAAAGAAAAAGAAATTTTTAGAAAATTGGACAAATTTGTTTCCAATATTGTGGTAATGACCAAAGGACCAAAGGGAGTAATAGTATCTGATGGCAGGTATTTATATAAAGCCGGAGTATTTAAAGAAAAAAGATATCTTGACAGAACCGGAGCCGGAGATGCTTTTGGAGCAGGTTTTGTAACGGGATTTATTAAGACCAATAAAATCGAAGAAGCCATAAGATTAGGCAGTGCCAATGGAACTTCAATTGTTAAATATTTAGGAGCAAAAAATGGGATATTAAGCAAGTCGCAGTTTTTGAGAGATAAACGGTGGAGAAAAATTAAGATTATAAAAAATAATGCTGTTCCGATATATAATAAAAAATTA
>CAZYRO010000070.1:0-3052 GCA_964649435.1 uncultured Candidatus Saccharibacteria bacterium
ATCCTTCTTCTTCCAAGAAGGGATAAAGATGATACAGGCTTTTTTTGTTGGAATCAAATTTTTCCAATATTTTATCAGAATTTATTTTTATTTCTTTCAAGTTTTTTTTACCGCAGAGATGGATAACCTCGCATTTTTCTAAAAGTCGCGGCAAGATATTAAGAATAATTTCGTTAATTTTTTGAGCGCCCTGCGAGCCGCCAATAACTAATAATACAGGTTTTTCCGAGCTCAAACTAAATATTTTCTTTCCTTCTTCTTTATTTCCTTGATTTAATTCTTCCCGAACAGGATTTCCCAAAAGGATTGTTTTCTTCTCGGGAAAATATTTTTCAGCTTCTTTAAAAGAAACGATAATTTTTTTAGCAAAATAAGCCGAAATTTTACTTGCCAATCCGGGAACACTGTCGGATTCATGGATTATGATTGGAATTTGATATAACCAGCTTGCTAAAACTATTGGAATGCTTCCATATCCGCCCTTGCTGAAAACAATATCGGGCATAAACCAAAAAATATGCCAAAGGGATTGAATTAAGCCGATAGGAATTTTTAATAAATCGATAAAATTGATTAAACTGAAGTATCGGCGCAATTTTCCGGCCAGAATGAATTTGCATTTTATTTCTTCTTTTTTAAAAGCATCAGCAGCAAAGCCGTTTGGTCCAATATATAAAAATTCCATTTCTTGTCCAAATTTTTTTCTAAGAGTTCTTTTGATGGCAATTATTGGATAAACGTGGCCGCCAGTACCGCCGCCCGTAAATAAAATTCTCATAGAATTTTTAAACTTTAAGTTCTAAATTCCAAATCCTAAATAAATTCAGAAAGTTTTTTATTTAGGATTTGTTTAAAACAAAGTTTTAAACTGTATATTTAGAGATATTTATAAGTATCCCCGCTCCAAATAAAGACAATATCATTGATGAAGCGCCGTAACTTATAAATGGTAAAGTAATGCCGGTTAAAGGAATAAGACCTGTTATTGCTCCGACATTAACAAAGGCTTGAATTATGAACCAAGAAGTAATTCCTGCGGCAGCTAATTGAGCAAATTTATCGGGACTGCTTTTAGCTATTTTAAATCCCTTTATAGCTAAAGCAAGAAACAAAAATATTAAAATACTTGCTCCAATAAAGCCTAATTCTTCGGCCACGATAGCAAAAATAGAGTCGCTGGCTGGCGATGGAAGATAACTATATTTTTGCCGGCTATGACCTAGGCCTACGCCAAAAAGTCCTCCAGAGCCAATAGCTAATAAAGCTTGTTTTATTTGGTAACCTATGCCCAATGGATCTGTTTCTGGATTAAGAAAAACCAATAATCTGTTCATTCTATAAGGAGCTATTTTTATTAAAGCCAATAAACTTGCTAATCCTCCGAGAACAATAATTAAAATATGGCTAATTTTTGCGCCAGCTAAAAAGAATATTGTAACTCCAATCATTATAATTACTCCTAAAGTTCCAATATCTGGCTGGGCAATAATAAGGGCGCTTATTAACCCTACTATTATTAAAAAAGGGAGAGTGCTTTGAGAGAATGTTTTGGCTTCAATTTTTCTTTTTTTAAGCCAAGCGGCTAAATAAATTATAAATCCTAATTTAATTAACTCCGAAGATTGGAAAGAAAAAAAACCTAAATTTAACCAGCGCCTGGCACTTCCATATCCGAATCCCAAACCTGGAACAAAAATCAAAATTAAAGCGATTATAGAAAGAATTAATATGGGTACTGCCCATTTTTCCCAGACACCATAGTGAATTTTTTGAACTAAAAAGAAAAAAATAAGACCCAGGCCAACTCCATAAATTAATTGATGAAAAAAAAGATAATAAGGATTATTGAAATGTTCTCGTGAAACTTCTGTTGATGCGCTAGATAAGACCATTAACCCAAATCCTAAAAGAAGAAATATGATTAAAAGCAAAGTACGGTCGGCTTTATGAGGTTTTGCTTTAATTTTTTTCATGGAAGTAATCTTTGAAATTTTTCTCCTCGGTCAAATTCATGTTGAAATAATCCAAAGCTAGCGCAGGCAGGAGATAAAAGCACAACATCGCCTTCTTCTGCTTTTTTATGGGCTATTGCTACGGCTTCCTTCATATTTTTCGTTCTGCAAGCGACCAGACCCAGGCTATCTATTTTCTTAGTTGCAGTGCCGGGAAGGAGGATTAATAATTTTACTCGAGACCTTATTTCTTTGGCCAAATTTTTAAAGTTTAAATTTTTATCCGCTCCGCCAGCAATAAGTATAATTCTATTTAATGGGAATGATTTTAATGCTGCTATTGTTGCCTCGGGCGTAGTGGCAGTAGCGTCATTATAGTATTTAACTCCATCAACTTCTTTAACAAGCTCTAATCTTCCATCTATGCCTTTAAAGTTTTTAAGAGTTTTTTTGATAAAAGAATCGGGAATTTTAAATATTTTAGCAATAATTAGGGCTGCTGATATATTATATAAATTATGTTCACCAATTAGTTGTATAGAATCTAAATAATTAAGAGCTTGGATTTTGGAGTAAAAAATTGCTTTAGACCGAGATTCTTTGGCAAATTCTCGGACAATTTTGTCGTCGTTATTTAAAATTAATAAATCATCAAGTTCTTGAAATCTAAAAATAAGCTTTTTGGCCTTAATGTAATCATTCATTCCTCTGTGACGATTTAAATGGTCAGGCATTATATTAGTTATAACTGCTATATGTGGACTCTTCTTGTATTGCTTTAAGTCTTCTAATTGCCAGCTGGATAATTCTAAGACTGCAATGGTGTTTTTATTAATTTTAGGCAATTCTTCTAAAACCGAAGTTCTAATATTGCCGGCTAATACTACTTTATATTTGATTTTTAATAATTTAGCAAGTAAAGTGGCGGTTGTTGATTTTCCTTTAGTTCCGGTTATACCAATGATTTGCTTAGAAGGACAAAACTCAAAGAATAATCCAATATCTGTCTCTATTGGCACTTTGTTTTTTCTGGCTATTTTTAAATATTTTGAATCTTTTGGTATGGCCGGATTTTTAATAATCAAATCCGCATTTTTGAA
>CAZYRO010000071.1:0-2991 GCA_964649435.1 uncultured Candidatus Saccharibacteria bacterium
ATTTTCTTGCTATTTTTCTAACTGGTTTCTTTTTTACTTGCTTTTTGGGGCGTGTTTTTTTCATACAAATTCGAAGATTTGGATAATAATTATTCTACTTCTAATCATAATCCCCTTTTACTTGATTGTAAAGATAGAAATGCTATAATAAATACGATATGGCGGAAAAAAATCTTCAGCTTCATTTTAAGGAATTTGTTAAAACCGATCCTTTGCCCAAAGGAATTGATAAAATCAAATCTGCTTACTCTAAAACCTCGGACCACGTCTGTGATTTATTTGTTTACAAACCTAAAAATATTGAAGAGGCTCAAATTGGGACTCTTTTTATGTTGGGCAAAATTGAAAATATTCCTAAAAATAAGTATAGAAATTTTGATTTTCTCCTAAATCTTCTAATTTCAGTTATTAAACGAGAATTCTATTCCAGCCCTAAAAGACCTGCTTCAAAAGCTTTAGAGTCCAGCCTTAATAAGGCAAATCTTTATTTAGCTGATTTTGCAAAAAAGGGCAATGTTGAATGGATTAGCAATCTTGATTTTATCTGTGGAGCTTTTTCTAAAAACACTCTTCATATTACTTGCACAGGAACACCGATAATAAAATTATTTAGAGAAACAGCAATAAGCCATATTGAAACTAAATTCCCGCCCCAGAAAAATTTTTATCCATTAAAAACTTTTAACGACATAGCTAGCGGAACAATACTAAGCGGAGATAGGATTCTGCTTGGAACAAAAAATATTTTAGACATCATCAATTTGGCAAATTTAAAAGAATTATCAAAAAACAACAGCTCGCAAATGATAGAGAATATTAAAATATTGGCCGAAAATAAAGCTAATAAAGCTCCTATACTCTGCCTTATTCTTGAAGCAAAAATAGATATGCCCGAAAAAGTAACAGCTAATTTGCCTCAATCTGATAAAATGGACGAATTAAATCCTCTTACTCAAAAAATTTCTAAAACACACGTCACCTCTCAAGTTAAAAAAACCTTTCATAAATTAATCGTCTTTATTGCGCCAATAAGCAGACAAAACAAACCAGCATTTTTCGTTGTCATTTTATTAACAATCTTGTTTTTAATTCTTCCTTTTTCTGCTGTTCAAAAAATAAATTATAGCATCCAAAAAAATAATTTCAATAAATTATCAGCTGAAATTCAAGAAGTTCAAAATAAAACTGACATTACTTTAATTTATCAGGATAAAGAAAAAGCTAAGGGGTTGCTTCAAAAAAATCAAGTTCTTCTTGCCGGTCTTCTAAACTATATTAAAAAATCGACTATCAAAAATGATGACGAAATTTTAAATAAAACTATTATATTACAAAAAAAATTGCAGGAGCAGCAGGACAGCGTTAATAATGTAATAAGAATAAAAAAGCTTGAAGAAATTTTAGATTTTTCTGCCAGCGGTTTTATTGTAAATCCAGTTGGGATAAGTAAAATAAAAGACGATCTCTACTTTTATGAATTTGATTCGGGAATTCTTTACAAATTCCCAGCTTACAGCCCGCCTCAACTCAATGAAACAAACCAGCTTGCTAAGGGCGAAGATGCTAACAAGAAAGATCTGACCTTAATATTTATTTCAGCGAAAGACGAATTAAGAAAAATGGTTCCCCTGGAAAATGGATTAATAGTTCTTTTTGGACAAAGCGGAAAAATATATCTTTATGACAGCAATACTAATGATCATAATAGTTATTTACTTGATCCCCCTATTTCCGTTGAAAAAATCAAAGATGTAAAAAACTTTTTCTCTAATTTTTATATCTTAGACATTGAGCAGAATAATATAATAAAATACTCTTTATCCTCAAAAAAAGAAAATACTATCAAAGGAAATAATTGGCTGGCAGAACCAATAGAAGAACTAAAAGAAACGCAAGGCATGGCTATTGACGGCTCAATATACATTCTTAAATCCGATGGAATAATAAATAAATATTTCAGAGGAGAAAAAGTGGGAGAAATAAGGCCTTTATTAGAAAGTCCGCTTGCCAAAGAAAATAAAATTTTTGCAGGAATTGATTTTAAAAATCTTTATATTTCTGACCCTAAAAATAAACGCTTGATTGTTTTAAATAAAGAAGGAGAAGTAATCAATCAATATGTAAACGACGAATTTATTAGGCTCCAGGATTTTTGGGTAACAAAAGATGAAAAAGAAATTTATTTATTATGCGAGAAAAAAGTTTTTAAGATAGAATTATAAATTTAGAATTAAAATTATAGTAAAAATCCTTCATTCGCAAATGAAGGATTTTTATTTTCTACTTTAACTCCACGGTTGCTCCTGCATCTTCAAGTTTTTTCTTTATTTCTTCCGCCTCGTCTTTCTTTATATTTTCTTTAACCGTGCATGGAGCTTTATCAACTAAATCTTTAGACTCTTTTAATCCCCTGCCTGTAATTTCACGAACTGCTTTAATCGTCTGGATTTTTTGGGAACCAGCATCCTTCAGTTCAACAGCAAAAATAGTTTTCTCTTCACCGCCTTCTTCCGCATCGGAAACTGCGCCAGCTACTGGCGCTGCTGCTACAACCGCTGAAACCCCGAATTTCTCTTCTAAAATTTTAACCAACTCTGCCAAATCCATAATGCTCATTCCCTCAATTTGCTTGATTAAATCTTTAAATTTAGCAGGAACTTTGACTTCTTTTTTAGCTTTCTCTGTAGCTTTCGGTTCTTCTTTCGGTTTTTTCTCGACATCTTGATCTTTGTCAGGAGTCGAAACCTCGGCCTCGCTTTCGGCGGGCGTCGGAGCTTCAACTTTTTCTTCAACTTTTTTGTTTTCTTCTTCCATAGATATTATCCTAATCTACAAATGAAATCCTAATCTACAAATTCGAAGATTTGGATAAAAATTCGTAGCATTCGGATAATTATTACTTATTACTTATTACTTATCGCGCTTAATACCCCAATTAAATTACGAATATTTCCTTGTAAAACATTTACAAAACCGCTTATCGGCGATTTT
>CAZYRO010000072.1:0-2969 GCA_964649435.1 uncultured Candidatus Saccharibacteria bacterium
TTTGCAACCCCTTAATTTCTTCAGGAGAAATTGGCACTGGAGTGGTCCCCGCACCAATAAATCCGGTTACACGAGGAGTGTTTCTGACTACATACCAAGAATCATCGGTAACTATCATTTCTACCAATACATAACCGGGATATATTTTTTCTTCTACGATATGTCTTTTACCTCCTTTTATTTTAATCTTTTTTTCTTTTGGGACTAAAACATTAAAAATTTTATTTCCCATATCGAGAGATTCGATTCTTTGCTTGAGGTTGTGCGCTACCGCATCTTCATACCCGGAGTAAGTATGAACTACATACCATTTTCTCTTGGAGGTTTCTTGTTGCTTTGGCATACTTATAAAAGCAAAATCGCTTTGCTTAGCTTCTATATTATAAATTTATTAATTAGCCAGGTGAATATAAAATCCAGGCCTCCTAAAAATATTGCCACAATCAAACTTACTCCAATAACGATTAGAGTATATTTCGTAGTTTCTTGCCTTGTTGGCCAGTTTACTTTCTTTAATTCAACCTTAACTTCTTTCAAAAAATTTATTATTCGTTGAAGAAAATTATTCATAGGTCTTAAAACAGCCCTTACGGGCTAATTTATTCTATTTTTATTATATTCTTTTAAAATAACTTGTCAATACTTTTTTCGTTTGTTATCATAATAGCATATGGCAGTCCCAAAGAAAAAACATACTAAATCTAGAAGAAACAAGCGTCGATCCCATCATGCTTTAGGAAAAATAAAGCTTTCTTTTTGTTCAAAATGCAAAGAGCCAATTTTGCCGCATCGTTTTTGTCCTTTCTGCGGAACTTATAAGGGGAGGGAGGTTATTGATGTTTTAGCAAAATTAACTAAAAAAGAAAGAAAGAAAAAAGAAAAAGAAATGGTTAAAAAAGAGAAAAAACAACAGCCCGAGAAGGAAGCCAAGAAACCATTAAATTTAGAGGAACTATCCAGGAAATGACTAAGTAGGTTAATTAGAATAATTAGACATTTTAAAGGCTTATGTCTTCACGTCATTTGGCTCGCTCAATAGTAATGCAATCCCTTTACGAATGGGATTTTAGAAACCAAAATCAAGGCGAGCTTAAAACAATTCTTGAACGAAATATAAAAGCATTAGGCCCAGGCATTGAAGATGCTGAATTTATTTATAAATTAGTTAGCGGAGTTATAAAGTTTTTATCTAAGATTGACGAGATTATTAAAAAGGCCGCGCCGGAATGGCCGTTAGAGCAAGTTACGATTGTTGATAGAAATGTTTTGCGAATTGGGCTTTACGAACTTCTTTTTGGAAATCGCAAAGAAGTTCCACCAAAAGTAGCTATTAACGAAGCAATTGAATTGGCTAAAACTTATGGCGGCGAATCGTCCGGGAAATTTATTAATGGAGTGTTAGGAACAGTTTATCGCGAGATAGGAGAGCCAGGGAAAAACGAGGGAAAGCCTCGAGCGCAGAAAGAAGAGAAAAAAGAGAAAAAATCTAATTAAAATTAAAAATTTTAAAAGATATGCTTATTTTAAAAAATTTAGATAAATTAGAATCTGCTATTGGAGTTAAATTTAGTAGCAAAAAATTATTGCAGCAGGCTTTTATTCATAAATCTTATTTTAATGAACATTCGCATTCTGACCTTGAACATAATGAACGATTAGAGTTCTTAGGAGACGCAGTTTTAGAATTAGCTGTTACCAAATATATTTACGAAAACTATCCCAATCCAGAAGGAGAATTAACTACATGGAGAGCCTCTTTGGTTAACAGTAAAATGTTAGCTAAAATAGCTAATCGCTTGGGGCTCGGCGATTATCTTTTACTTTCTAAGGGTGAAGCTCGAGATATTGGCAGGGCTCGTCAATTTATCTTAGCTAATACATTTGAAGCTTTAATAGGTTCACTTTATTTAGATCAAGGATTTAAAAATGTTAGGGAATTTATTAAGAAAAATTTAATTATTGAGTTGCCAAATATTTTAGAAAAAAAGTTATATTGCGACCCAAAAAGTTTTTTTCAGGAAGAGGCTCAGAAAAAAGTGGGTATTACTCCAAGTTATGAGGTTTTAGGTGAAAGCGGACCCGACCACGATAAACAGTTTATAGTAGGGGTATTTTTAGGAGAAAAAATAATAGCTAAGGGAGAGGGGCCCAGCAAACAAATAGCCCAAGAAAAAGCCGCTGAAGCGGGGCTAAAGAAAAAAAAGTGGCAGTGAAGAATATGTATCTAAAAAAATTGGAATTAAATGGATTTAAATCTTTTGCCCAGCCATCTATTCTGGAGTTTTCTTCTGGTATTACGGCCATTGTTGGACCGAATGGAAGTGGAAAGTCGAATATAGCAGATGCCGTCCGTTGGATTTTAGGAGAGCAAAGCATGAAAAATATTCGTTCTCATAGTAATAGAGATCTTATATTTTCCGGTTCTAAATCCAGAAGCAGATTAGGAAAAGCAAATGTATCTCTTTACTTTGACAATCAGAGTGGTTGCATTCCTTTAGATTATTCAGAAGTAGTAATCAGTCGAAATATTTTTCGAGATGGCACTAGTGAGTATTTTATTAATGAGAATTTAACTAAATTGATGAATGTGGTGGAGACTTTAGCTAAGGCCAATGTCGGTCATCGAGGATTTTCGGTGATAAATCAAGGAATGGAAAGCGAAATTTTAAGATATAATTCTTCGGAGCTTTATGAGCTTTTAGAAGAGGCTTCAGGGGTAAGATATTTACAATTAAGAAAACGAAGGTCAGGAAGGCAACTTAAGTCAACTCAAACAAATTTAGAAAAAATATCGGGAATATTGATTGAGTTAATCCCACATTTAAGATATTTGAAGCGGGAAGCAACCAAGGCGGAAAGGAGAGAAAAATTAGAAAAAAAATTAGAAAAGATTCAAAAACAATTTTTCTTTCTGCGATTAATTGATTTAGAAAATCTTCCACAGATAGGGGCATGCAAGAAAATGAAAA
>CAZYRO010000073.1:0-2949 GCA_964649435.1 uncultured Candidatus Saccharibacteria bacterium
CAAAGAAAAAATAAAAAGTCAAATAAAAGCAATGTTTGACACAACAATTTTTTCTTGATATATTAAACACAAATTAGATTATGAAAATCCTAAAAATCAAAAACCTTTCAGTTGAATCAACAGAAAATAAAAAGAAAATTCTAGAAAACATTTCTTTTGATATCGAAGAAAAATCTATTCATCTTTTAGTCGGTCCTAATGGTTCGGGTAAGTCGACTTTGGCTTATGCCTTAATGGGAATTTCAAGATTTAGAATTATATCTGGAAAAATTATTTTCTCAAACAAAGATATAACTCAATTTTCAACTGACAAAAGAGCTAAAATGGGCATGGCCTTAGGCTTTCAGGAGCCAGCCTATTTTGAAGGCATTACTGTTGAAAATTTCCTGAAAGCCGGCAATAAAAATATCAGCCAAGACAAACTTGAAAGAAATCTCTTTTTAGTCGGCCTTAATCCTAAAAAGTTCCTAAGCAGAAAAATTGACCGTGATTTAAGCGGCGGCGAAAGAAAAAGGATAGAATTCGCTTCGGTATTAGTTATGAAGCCAAAATTAATGATTTTAGACGAGCCGGACTCGGGGCTTGATATTATTATTTATCGTGAATTTTGTAATATTTTAGAAAATATCAAAAAAGAGACAAAAGCTTCAATTCTTTTAATTACCCACCAAAAAGAACTTGGAAACATCGCCGATCAAGCCACATTTTTAGATAAAGGAAAAGTAACTTATAATGGAAATTTTAGAGATGTGATGAAAAAATATTGTCAATTTTCAAAAAGAAAAAAAATATGCCAAAAAACATATTGCCCAAAATTTTTATAGATACAGCCAAAAGATGCGGTTTTAATACTATTCTAATGCAAAAAATAAGCACCCCTCATCTTTATGTTGAATCAAATAAAATAATATCTGTTCAGAAAATTCCCGGTTTACGAATTCAAGCTGAAAGTTTCAGGGAAGGAGTAAGATTGAAATTAGTTGTTAAAAAAGGAGTTAAAATAAAAGAACCTATCTTTTTTTGTTTTGGCATTTCCAAAGAAAAAGGAAAGCAAATGATTTTACCAGAAATAATTTTAGAGGAAAAAGCAGAAGCAAAAATTCTTGCCCATTGCACTTTTCCTCGAGCAAAAAACGTTTTCCACCAAATGAAAGCAAAAATAAAGTTAGAGAAAAATGCTAAACTTATTTATCAAGAAAAACATTATCATGGCCAAAATTTTGGGGCTGAAGTTTTACCAGATTTTAAAATTTTAATTGGGTCAGGAGCAACTTTCGAAAATGAATTTATAATAGATAAAGGGAGTATTGGAAAACTAAAAGTTAATCTTGAAGCAGAATTAGGAAAAAACGCTTTTTGTGAAATTCTTAGTAAAATAATTGGAAAAGGAGAAAAAGATAATATAGAAATTTATGACAAGGTTTTATTAAAAAAAGAAAATTCTCGTAGTTTAATTAAATTAAGAGGAGTTGTTTTTAACGGCGGAAAAATGATTTTTAAGGGAGAAACCGAGGCCTTGGCCAAAAATACTCGCGGCCATATTGATTGTCAAGAAATTATTGTTGGCAAAAGGTCAATTGCCGAATCTATACCAATTGTCAAAGTTAATCATCCGGAAGCCCGCGTAACTCACGAAGCTTCAATTGGAAAAATTAATCAAAAAGAACTAGAAACTCTAATGACGCGCGGTTTATCAGAAAAAGAAGCAATTGATTTCATTGTTAAAGGTATAATTAAATAAAGATTGAAAGAAATTATTTAAAAAATTCCCAAAAAACACTATAAAAATCCGTCATCGTACGATGACGGATTTTTTGTATGGTGGACCGTGCGAGACTCGAACTCGCGACCTTCGGTATGCAAAACCGATGCTCTAGCCAACTGAGCTAACGGCCCTGGTGGGCGCAGAAGGGATTGAACCTTCGACCTCATCCTTATCAGAGATGCGCTCTACCACTGAGCTATGCGCCCGTATATATAACAAAAACCGGCCTCCTGTTCAAGGGGCACCAGTTTTTGGCTAATTTTTAATATACTTATGCCTTGCCTAAAATTCTGTACATTCCGGTTCCGCAAACAGGACAAGTACCCTTCATTGCTCTTCGAGCACCACCTTTTCCTTTCATTTTCACTTCCTTGGGGTCTTTCATGGTCTGTTTTTTTCGACATTTGACACAGTATCCAATAACTTCTTCAGCCATAATTGTAGAAGCGGAACTACACGAATAGTAACGCGGAACCGCGCGAAAAATTTCAGCGTTTATCTGCGTAATTATCTGCGTTTATCTGCTTCTATTACCTAATTAATTATCTATATATAAGCTTAGCTTAAAAATTAAAAATTTTCAAGCTAAGTCAAGCTAAATCTGTGGATAACTTAAAATAAATAAAAATTCTTACTTTTTATAGTTGTTCCGATAGTAAAGTTTTAAGTGTTTTTACCAGCCACTATTTTGACTCAATAAAGTCAAAAACCGACCTTCAACTTCCTTAACAGAAATTGTAAAAAGAAATATTCCATCCACAGGTTCCCCTACGGATGCCTTGTTATGACTTCGTCCTAGTCACCGAATTCACCTTAGGACCCGCTAAAAGCAGGCATGTCGGGTGCTCCCGGCTTCCCTGACGTGACAGGCAGTGAGTACAAAGCTTGATAACGTATTCACCGCGGCGTGGCTGATCCGCGATTACTAGCGATTCCAACTTCATGAGGTCGAATTGCAGACCTCAATCCGAACTGGGGCCGGCTTTATGGGATTAGCTCCGTCTTACGACTTAGCAGCCCTTTGTACCGGCCATTGTATCACGTGTGTTGCCCCAGACGTAAAAGCCATGCTGATTTGACGTCATCCTCCCCTGCCTCCCTGTTATGCAGGGCAGTTTCCTATGGATATTTACCATAGGATGTGGGTTGCGCTCGTGAACCCACTTAAGGCTACACCTCACGGC
>CAZYRO010000074.1:0-2922 GCA_964649435.1 uncultured Candidatus Saccharibacteria bacterium
AAATTATTTGCCAAACTCAAAATCTCTTTATGTTAAAAGCTTCAATTACTCCCCAGCTTATTCTTTTCGGCTTAGCCTTTTCTTTCTTAATTGGCTGTCTTGCAGGATTTTTACCTGCCCGTAAAGCAGCTAAATTAAACCCGATTGAAGCTTTAAGATACGAATAACATGATTATGAACGATAAAAAAAAGAAAATTGAAAAAGAACTTAAAGAAATAAAAGACAAGGTTTTAGCTTGTAAAAAATGCTCGCTTTATAAAACAAGAACTTGCCCGGTAATTGGCCAGGGAAATCATCAGGCGAAAATAATATTTATCGGCGAAGCGCCGGGAGCTCAAGAAGATAGGACTGGTCGTCCTTTCTGCGGAGAAGCAGGGAAAATTTTAGATGAATTATTAGAATCAGCGGGTATTAAGCGAGAAGAAATTTATATTTGTAATATTTTAAAATGCCGTCCTCCCGGCAATCGTAATCCTAATAAAAAAGAAATTGATGCCTGCGTTCCTTATTTAGAAAGACAAATTAAGACGATAAAGCCAAACGCAATTTGTACTTTAGGAAATTATTCTACTGCTTATATCTTGAAAAAATATGGTTTGGGAGGCGAAATTGAAGGAATAAGCAAAATTCACGGAAAAATTTTTTCCATAGACAATATTAAAATAATTCCTTTTTATCATCCGGCCGTGGCGGCTTATAATCCCAATATGAAATCTATACTCAAAGAAGACTTCAAGCTTTTGAAAAAATATAAAAATATTATATAATATAATAAATATATGGCTAAAATTATACACGAACAAAAAAAATGTATTGGCTGCGGCAGCTGCGCTGCGGTTTGTTCAGATTTTTGGACTATGGAAGATAATGGAAAAGCAAAATTAAAAGGAGCAAAAGAGGTCGGAGATGGAATCTTTGAGTTGGAAGTAGACAATATTGCCTGCAACAAAGAAGCGGCGTCAGTTTGTCCGGTTCAATGCATCAAAGTAAAATAATATTATGTTCAACTCTATTCTCCAAGTTATAATCCAATGGTCAATAGATCATGGGATAAAAATTGTTGCCATTATTATAGCAACTTGGATTGTTTTACGAATTTTAAAAACTATTATTTGCAGACTTGTTAAATCAATAGTTGCTAAAACGTATGAAATTCGCGACAAGGTTGCTGTAGAAAAAAGAGTGGCTACTATCGAAAAAGTTTTTTATTCAACAGTTAAGATAGTAATCTGGATTATTGCTGTTATGATGATTATTCCAGAGTTTGGCATTAATATCGGACCCGTTTTAGCGGCTGTGGGCGTGGTTGGTTTGGCTTTTGGATTTGGCGCTCAATATCTTATTCGTGATTTAATTTCCGGTCTTTTTATTATTTTGGAAGATCAGTATCGAAAGGGAGATGTAATAAAAATTGGTGATATTTCCGGCACGGTTGAGGATATAAATTTAAGAAAAACAGTGCTGCGGGATGTAGACGGGATTGTACACCACATACCTAATGGCGAGATAAAAATAGCTTCTAATCAAACCAAGCTTTGGTCTCGAGTTAATCTTGAAATTGGAGTTTCTTATGATACTGATTTGGATAAAACAATTAAAGTTTTAAATAAGGTTGGAGAAGAAATAGCCCAAGATAAAGACTGGAGGAATGTTATAACTGAAGCGCCTAAGGCATTAGGAGTAAATAAATTTGGAGATTCAGCAATTATGCTTAAGGTTTCGGGTCAGACTAAGCCAGGCGAGCAATGGAGTGTCGCGCGGGAATTAAGAAAAAGAATTAAACAAGCGTTTGACAAGGAAAAAATTGAAATACCCTTTCCGCATAGAGTTATTATTCAAAAATAATTTTTTATAATTAAAACGAAAAAAGCGACTAAAATAATATTTTAGTCGCTTTTTAAAAACAAAAAGCCCTATTATTTCTTTCCCTTTCCTTTTCCTCGGCTCTCTTCTTCCTATTCTTCCCCAACTTCAATCTCTATAACCACTTTTGACCATTCTTTCTCTACATTCCCAGCTAAATCAGTTGCTTTTACTCTAAATTTATACGTGCCATCTCCTGAAGCATGAAAATCTTTTGAAGTTAGACTGGCATCTATTTCCCAATCAATCCAGTTTTCTCCCGGCGTCCTATGCTGAACATCAAAAGTACAATAAGATTCAGAGCTTAACCACTCAACAGTGAAATCATAGGAATCAGATGCATAATTGGTAATCTTTATTTCTGTTTCCGGAAAAGTGTTGTCAATTGTAAATACAAGTTTGTCTTCGTCATCATAAACATAAGCATTGCCAGCCAGGTCAACTCCGTCAACAGTAATAACGCCTTCTCCGTCATAAGAGCCAGGAACATCCCAATCAAAATCCCAGGTTGTTGTTGTTCCACTGCCTTGCATGAGTTTTCTTTTACTCTCCCCATCCCTATTTGGCACATAGATGTGGGGTTTAAGTTCTTTAGGTTTATTGGCCATTTCTTCGCTGAAGACAACCGTAATGGTAACTGAATCGGCATTTCTTACAATTAAATCATCATGATTATGAATTAAAGAAACAACTGTTGGAGGGATGGTATCTTTTTCTTCCTCAACAATAACTGTTCTGGTTACTTCATCAGCCGCATTACCAGTAGCGTCTGAAACATTGTAAGTGATGGTATAGGTGTCAGCTATGCTAGTATTTACCGGGTTTCAACTACAATACTCTCGGTTAGATCACCATCAACGTCATCTTCGGCAGTAGTGCCTTCATCTATATAATCATCACCTACAGCGAGATTCACAGTAAGCTCTCCAATCAGGGTAATTACTGGCGGGATGGTGTCTTCAACTTCAACTTCTACCTCAACCACCTCTGACCATCCTGTTGGAGTATTTCCAGCCAAATCAGTTGCCTTTGCTTTAAATTCATAGATGCCATTTCCC
>CAZYRO010000075.1:0-2913 GCA_964649435.1 uncultured Candidatus Saccharibacteria bacterium
AATATATCTATATCTCTTTGTAATAATTTCTTTTCTTCATAGGTTAAAACCTTAAAAGGATTAAAAGTTATCTTTTTTTTGGCTACTTTTGCTATTTTAATTATTAATTCTTCAATAAGACTTAAGATTTCTTTTTGTGTGGGAAAAGACATTTCAAGGTCTAATTGAGTAAATTCCGGTTGTCTGTCTCCCCTCAAGTCTTCATCCCGGAAGCAGCGAGCAATTTGAAAATATTTTTCAAAGCCTGCTATCATTAAAAGCTGTTTTAGCTGTTGAGGCGCCTGGGGAAGAGCGTAAAATTTTCCTTGATGCATTCGAGAAGGAACCAAAAAATCTCTAGCGCCCTCTGGAGTTGATTTGGTCAAAATCGGCGTTTCTATTTCTAAAAATTCTTTTTTATCTAAAAAATCCCTTATTAGTTTTATAACTTTATGCCGAAAAATAATATTTTCTTTCATTTTTTCTCGTCGTAAATCTAAATAACGGTATTCTAATCTTCGCTCTTCATTTGACCTTATATTTCGTCCTATTTCAAAGGGCGGCACTTTTGACTTGTTAAATACTTCCAATTTTTGGGCTAAAATTTCTATTTTACCGGTTTCCAGGATGGGATTTATCATTCCTTTTGGTCGCTTATTAACAATTCCTTCAATTCCAATTACCCACTCTGGCCGTAAGGTATTAGCTAATTCATACAATTTTTTATTTTTTGGCGTGAATACTATTTGCAATAAACCCGATATATCTCTTAAGTCAATAAAAATAATTTTTCCGTGGTCTCTTCGAACATGAACCCAACCAGCCACTTTTATTTCTTTTCCAATGTATTTTATTGTTTTAGCATTGAGAATTCTTTTCATATAATATTATGTAATCTTTACTATTTTATACTTTATTTTTCCTTTTGGCGTTTGAACTTGAATTTCCTCTCCCTGTTTGTGTCCCAAGGAAGCTTGGCCCATGGGAGACTCATTAGAGATTTTCCCCTCAAGAGGACTAGCATCTTCAGAGCCAATAATAGTAAATCTAAAATTCTTCCCATTTTTGTTTTTAATAAGTATTTGGGAGCCTATCTGAACAATATTTTTTTTTCTTTTCTTAGAAACTATAACTGCATCATTTATTAAGTTTTTTAATTCTATAATGCGTCCCTCATTAAAAGATTGGGCTTCTTTAGCTTCTGCGTATTCGGCATTCTCCATAATATCCCCTTGATCCTGGGCCTCTTGAATGCGTTGAGATATTTGCTGACGCAAAATCGTCTTGCGTTCTTCAAGTTCTTTTTTTAATTCTTTGAGTTTTTGAGAAGAGATGTATTTCATTTTTTTGCTAATTTAATCAAATTACTCATTAATATTGCCACTGTCATCGGGCCAACTCCTCCAGGCACGGGGGTAATGTAGCCAGCTCTTTTTTTGACATTTTCAGAATCTACGTCACCAACAATTTTGTTATTTATTTTGGCAAATCCCGCATCAATAACTACTGCGCCCTTTTTTACCATACTTTCTTTTATTAAATGGGGTTGGCCGGTAGCCGAAATCAAAATATCAGCTTCCAAAGTTTTATTACCAAGATTCTTAGTTCGAATATCGTATGTCTTCAAATTAAGGCCGGCTTGTTTCAATGTTTTGGCTAAGGGTTTTCCCACTAATTTTCCCTGTCCAACTATCACTATTTTTTTTCCTTTCATTCCTATCTTATATTCTTCAAGTAATTTTATTATACCAGAAACAATTGGAGGTTCAACAAAATAGTTATCCACAGACAAAGCATCTACATCCATATTCTTAGGAAGCAAGTTCAAAACCTTCTGAAGGTCGATATGAGTAGGCAGTGGAAGCTGAATAACTATTCCCGTGACAGATTTATCTTTAATAATTTTGCTAATTTCTCGAAGAAAATTTTGAGTATTAATCTTTAAATTAAATTTATAAAGCTTGAAATCTATTCCAATTTTTTCAGCTGCTTTTTGTTTTTGTTTTATAAAATTTAGAGAAGCGGGATTTTTACCAACCAAAACCACAACCAATTTTATTGGAGGCCTGCCTGTTGGCAAGACAGGCATTTTTTTTACTTCCTTTTTTAATTTATTCAATATTTTGTTTGCTAATTTTTTCCCGTTCAAAATAATCATATAGAGTGAAAAATATGTCTTAGAAAAACTTACTGACTAAAATACCACCTTAGCACTTCTTTTGCAACCGGCACTGCTACCGCGCTTCCCTCTCCTCCATTTTCTATTAAAATTGTTAAAACAATTTCTGGCTTTTCATAAGGCGCAAAACAAGTGAACCAGCCGTGGGGACTTTTATCGCCCGGCGCTTCAGCTGTTCCGGTTTTGCCGGCAACTCTGACAGGTAAATCATAAAGATATTTAGCTGAACCGGAAATTACCGCTTCTCTCATTCCTTTTTTGACTATTTTAAAAATATCCGGATCTGCTATAATATTCTTTTCTAAGGCCTGAGATGAAATAAATGTATTATCAATTTTATTAATTAATCGGGGTTTAAATAAAATGCCTTCGTTGGCAATAACAGCAGTAGCTAAGGCTACTTGAAGAGGAGTAACCATCATATCGCCTTGGCCTATTGAAACATTATAAGTGTCGCCAATATACCAATCTTCATCTGGCCTGACTTGCTTTTTCCAGTTTTTATTCGGCACTAATCCCTTGATTTCTCCGGGCAAATCAATTCCCAAAACCCTACCTAAACCGAATTTTTCTAGATAATAACTAATCTTTTCAATGCCCAATCCTTCAATTTTGCCATATCCTCCTCCTATTGTATAAAAATAAACATTACAAGACTCGGCAATTGCTTTTATTATATTAGTTATTCCATGAGTCTTCCAGTCATGATAAATCTGAAAGATATTTGGATAATCTTTATTGTAAATAGTTATGCT
>CAZYRO010000076.1:0-2880 GCA_964649435.1 uncultured Candidatus Saccharibacteria bacterium
AAGGGGTTGATTATGTTTTTCACTTGGCAGCTTTAGCAAGAGTACCGCTTTCTATTAAATATCCCATTGAGGCGCATACCAATAATGCTTTGGGTACTCTAAATGTATTAGTGGCAAGTAGAGACGCTAAAATTAAGAAATTTATTTATTCTGCTTCTTCATCGGCTTATGGAAACCAAAAAACTTTACCCTTGAAAGAAGATATGACTCCTATGCCAAAAAGTCCTTACGGACTTCAAAAGTTAATAGGCGAAGAATATTGCAGGTTATTTTACGAGCTTTATGGCTTGCCAACTGTTTCTTTGAGATATTTTAATGTCTATGGGCCAAGAAATCCTCTTGAAGGAGCTTATGCCTTAGTAATTGGCATATTTTTAAGGCAAAAAGCAGCTGGCGAACCACTAACAATTGATGGAGATGGCGAGCAAACTAGGGATTTTACAAACATCAAAGATGTGGTTAGGGCGAATATTTTAGCTATGAAAAGCAATAAAGTTGGGAAAGGTGAAGTAGTAAATATTGGATCGGGAGATAATCATAGCATTAATGAAGTTGCTCAACTAATTGGCGGAAGAACTGTGCATAAACCGTCGCGAATGGGAGATCCCAGAGATACTTTGGCTGATAATAGTAAAGCCAAAAAACTTTTAGGCTGGCAGCCGGAAGTTAATTTTAAAGAAGGAATTAAGGAATTACTATAATCCAAATCTACAAATAATATGCGAATGCAACAAATAGAGAATAAGAAGGGCAAGGTTTTGCATCCAGATTTATCCTATAAGATTTGCGGATTATGCTTTAAGGTGCATAATGAACTTGGGAGATTTAGAAGCGAAAAATCTTACGCCGATGCATTAGAAGAATTATTAAAGAAAAATAATATAAATTATAAAAGAGAGCAATCCTTATCTTCTTCATTCAAGGGAGAACAGAAACGGAGAAATATACCTGATTTTATTATAGAAAATAAGATTATTTTAGATCTTAAGGCCAAAAGAATTATTCTTAAAGAAGATTATTTTCAAATGAAGAGATACTTGGTAGCGAGCAATAAAAAGTTGGGATTGATTGTTAATTTTCGACAAAAATACATTAGCCCAAAAAGAATTCTAAATTAACATTTGTAATATTTGTATTATTAGGATATAATTTGTAGATTAGTATTATGCTTTATGTTTAAAACAAAAGAAATAAAAACTAATACTTTGGGTGAAAAATTAAAGAAGGCCAGGGAGTCTATAAAAATGACTCTTCGGCAAGCTTCGGAAAAAACGAAAATTCCCTCTAATTATCTTAAATGCCTTGAAGAAGAAAATTACAAAGAACTTCCGACAGATGTTTATGTTGCTGCTTATTTGCGCAAATATGCCGAGGCATTAGGATTGGATGTTAAAAAAATATTAGAGCGCCATGAAATGGAAAGAGGAATGACAGCGAATTTATTAAAATCTTCAAATACTGAAAAAGATTCGCTTCCCTTTATTAAAAAAACTCCTTTAGTGATTACGCCGAAAAGGTTAAGTCTTGTTTTTGCCGTAATAATTATTGCTTTAATTTTTGGTTATTTTTGGCATCAGCTAAGTTATTTAATTTATTCCCCGAACATAAAAATTTCTCAACCTGTTTCGGATTTTACAACTCAAGAAAAATCTGTTGAAGTTTTTGGTCAAACTAATCCCGATACTTATCTGACAATTAATGGCAGAGAAGTACATCTTGACAATAAAGGTTATTTTAAAAGTATAGTTGGTTTAGAGTTTGGCTTGAATATATTAAAAATAGAAGCCAGAGACAGATTTGGCAAAACAAATTCGGTGACTAGGAGGGTAATGGTAACCCGATAATTTTCAATTACCAATTACCAATTTTCAAACATTGAAAATTCAAGCATTGAAAATTCATTGAAAATTGCAAAATTGAAAATTGATAATTTTATACTATGAAAAACAATAAACTAGATAAATCCAAAGTCCTACAAGATACCGTAGAAGACATTAAACAACGCTTTGGCGAGGGATCGATTATGAAATTAGGCGATACTAAGAGAATTGATGTTGATGTTATCCCAACTGGTTCTCTTTCTTTAGATATTGCCTTGGGGGTAGGCGGTGTTCCCCGAGGAAGAATTATTGAGATTTACGGCCCGGAAAGTTCTGGCAAGACAACATTAGCCCTTCATATTGTAGCTGAAGCTCAAAAAAAAGGCGGTTTAGCCGCTTTTGTTGATGCTGAACATGCCCTTGACCCTGAATATTCTAAAAAAATTGGTGTTAAAATAAACGATTTATTAATATCTCAACCGGACAGCGGCGAACAAGCTCTTCAAATAGTTGAATCGCTTTTGAAATCAGGGAGCGTTGATGTTGTAGTTGTTGATTCGGTTGCCGCTTTAACTCCCAAAGCCGAAATAGACGGAGAAATAGGGGACTCTCATATTGCTCTTCAAGCCAGATTAATGTCTCAGGCCTTAAGAAAATTAGGATCCCTTATTAGCAGAACAAATACGGTAATGATATTTATCAATCAGATTAGAATGAAAATTGGAATAATGTTTGGCAATCCCGAAACAACTCCAGGCGGCAAAGCTCTTAAGTTTTATTCTTCGGTTCGGATAGATCTTCGTCGTATTGCCCAAATTAAAAAAGGAGATGAAGTTATTGGCAGTAGAGTTAGAGCAAAAATAGTTAAAAGTAAAGTTGCTCCGCCCTTTAAAAAAGCTGAATTTGATATTATGTTTAATAAAGGGATTTCTTATGAAGGCGATGCAATTAATACCGGAGTAAAATATGGCATTGTTAAAAAATCCGGTGCTTCTTATTCCTATGAAAAACAAAAACTTGGCCAGGGTTTGGAAAAAGCCAAGTTATTTCTCAAAGAAAA
>CAZYRO010000077.1:0-2780 GCA_964649435.1 uncultured Candidatus Saccharibacteria bacterium
CAGTAATCTCAGTTAAAAGATTTTGTACAGAATTTATGCCATTTTGCTGATAAAGGTTGTTAATTTTCGTATAAGAGTTTGCTCCCGGCGTCTTTACTAAAAGATCGCGAGGGATAGACAATAAAAAGCCTTCTTTGGTTTTTTTATTAATGTTCATTATCATTAACGTATCGGTTAAATTAGGAGCATTATTACTTTTTCCCGGAATACCTAGAAAAATAGCATTTATTGATTCGCTTTTATCCAGAGAAACTAAGGTTTGAGACGGAATTATTTGTGTCAAAGAGTTAGTTTGTAATTGGTTTTCAATTACAATTATTCTCTTTCTGCTAATCATTTCAGAAAGAGGAAAAATTAGAATTATTAAAATCGATACGATTATTGCGGTAGATAAAGCCTTTTTCATTGTTTTTATTATAACACTTGTATTGTAATAAAGAAATTTTTATAGTACAATTATTGTAGTAATATGACAGAAAACAAGCCCAAAATTAAATTTTGGCAGTGCGTTTTAAGCTTTATTTGGGAAACGGCTAAAATAGTTATTATCTCTCTAGCTATTATTATTCCCATTCGCTATTTTTTATTCCAGCCGTTTTTTGTCAAAGGCGCCTCGATGGAACCAAATTTTAAAGATGGCGAATATTTGATAATTAATGAAATCGGTTATCGCTTTCAAGAGCCCGAACGAGGAGACGTAATAATATTCAGATACCCAAAAGACCCTTCCCAGTATTATATTAAAAGAATAATTGGCTTACCCGAAGAAGTTGTTAGAATCGAAGACGGTAAAGTAATTATTTTTGACAAGGAGAATCCCGAGGGATCTATTCTTAATGAACCATACTTGCTGGAGGGAAATAAATTTACCTCCGGTAATTTGGAGATAAATCTTGATGAAAATGATTATTTTGTTTTAGGTGATAATCGTCAAGCTTCTTCTGATTCTCGAAGATGGGGCGCTGTTCCACGCCATTATATTATTGGCCATGCGTGGTTAAGAGCATGGCCCTTTAATCGACTTGGGATACTCGATTAAAATTAAAAATTAATTTTGATTTTAAATATGCCCAGAAAAAAAATAAAAAAGAAAACAATAGCTAAAAGGGTAAAAGAAGCTTCGGAACCGAAATCCTCAAAGCGAATTAAGTTCCGAACTCCAAAAGGAACTTTTGATATTTTGTTTGAAGATCAAAAATATTGGAAGAAAATCAGAGAAACAGTCGAAGAATTAGCTTCTGGCTACGGATTTTTGGCTATTGAAACTCCAATTTTTGAAAACATCCAATTGTTTATGAGAGGAACTGGAATGACTACCGATATTGTTCAAAAAGAAATGTATACTTTTCGAACAAAAGGGGGAAATCGTTTCGCTCTTCGTCCCGAATTTACTCCCTGCATAGTTAGGGCTTATATTGAGCACGGAATGAAAAATTTACCTCAACCGGTGAAATTATATTCTATTGGTCCTCTTTTTCGCCATGAAAATCCCCAAGCCGGTCGTTTTCGTCAGTTTCATCAGTTTAATTTAGAGATAATTGGTGAGTCGAGCGTAATCAACGATGCCTTACTCATTCAACTCACTTCTTTGATTTTTAAGAAATTAGGCATTAATGGATTCAATTTGCAAATTAACAGCATTGGCTGTTCTAAATGTCGACCCGATTATAGAAAACTTTTAATCGGTTATTATAAAAAGCAGACAAGAAAGCTTTGCCCTTATTGTCGCGAACGTTTAAAAACAAATCCATTCCGCCTTCTTGATTGCAAAGAAGAAAAATGCAGGCAATTAGCTAATAATGCTCCTCAAATGATTGATTATTTATGCGATGAATGTCATAATCATTTCAAAGAAGTTTTAGAAATTTTGGATGAGCTGGATATTCCTTATATTCTTAATCCTCACTTGGTTAGGGGTTTAGATTATTATACTAAAACCGTTTTTCAGTTTGAATTAGAAGAACCTAATTCTATTGAAATAGCGGGGGGAGGTCGTTATGATGAGTTAGTTGAAGTTTTAGGAGGCAAATCAACGCCAGCTGCCGGAGTAGCCGGAGGCATAGAAAGATTAGTTTCTGCCATGAAATTTCAAAATGTGAAAATTCCCAAAGAAACTCCTCCTCAAATATTCTTAGCTCAATTAGGAGATTTAGGAAGAAAAAGAAGTCTTAGGTTGTTTGAAGAGTTAAGAAGTAAAAAAATAAAAGTGGCCGAAGCCTTATGTAAATCCAGCATAAAATCCCAGCTTAAACTTGCCGATAAATTGGGCGTTGAAATTGTCTTAATTTATGGCCAGAGAGAAGCATTAGAAGATAATATTGTTATGAGAGACATGAAATCTGGTGTTCAGAAAACAGTACCTATTAATAAAATAGTAGAAAAACTGAAGAAAAAATTAAAGAAGTAATCGTGGATTGTATATTTTGTAAAATTATTAACAAGGAACAGCCTGCTGATATTATCTATGAAGATGAAAAGTTCGTGGTTTTTAAAGATATCAAACCATCTGCTCCGATTCATCTTCTGATAGTTCCAAAATTTCATATTGCTTCGGTTAATGACTTGAATAAAAAACATAAAAACCTTATAAGCGACTTGATTTTATTGGCCAAGAGGATGGCTAAAGAGCAGGGAATCGAAGATGGTTATAAACTATCTTTTAACGTTGGCAGAAAGGGCGGGCAATTAGTTGATCATTTGCACCTACACTTGCTTGGCGGCTGGCGCCAGGTGAAATTCGAATGATACAAATTTTTATTCGAATGCCACAAATATATTCG
>CAZYRO010000078.1:0-2734 GCA_964649435.1 uncultured Candidatus Saccharibacteria bacterium
CGTTCCTGCCTTGCCTGTCCGTCCGGAAGGCGGGCCGGCAGGCAGGTTGCGTTTTACGTTTTTTCAAAGCATTAACTGCTTTGTATATCGGTTCGATTTTCATCACCATTCCTGGTCCACCGCCATAAGGACTATCGTCAACTGTTTTATGTTTATCTTTAGTATAATCTCTTAAATTATGAATATTAATTTTAACGAGCTTCTTTTTTTGAGCTCGTTTGATAATTGATTCGGAAAAATAAGAGTCAAAAATTTTCGGAAAAATTGTAATTATATTAAAAGTCATAAATTAAGGCGAAAAAACAAAAACCGTACTGTAATAGTAGCACGGCTTTTGCGAATAGTCTACAAAGAGTATAATCAAGCTTAAGTTGATTATAACTTCAAGTCTTCAACCACTTTGTCAACATCCTTTTTTTCTTCTTTACCTCTTGGAGCTCGACCTTCGGGCTCTTCAATCTTGAGATTTACTCGGGCATTATTTCTAAGCCCAACAATTCTCACTAAGGTCCGAATGGCTTTTGCGGTAGCGCCGGCTCGTCCAATAATCGTTCCCATGTCTTCAGGATTAACCTTAAGAATCAAAAGAACGCCCATTTCGTCAACCTTTCTTTCAACTTTAACGTCATTAGGATTATTAACAATGGCTTTAACTAAATATTCAACAAATTCCTGGTCTGTATTCTTAGCTGTCATAGGAATTATGAATCAAATCACAAATTTTTTATAAATTAATGCCAGGATTGGAATTAATTTATAAATAAATTTGGATTATTCAGACATACAAGAGTTAAAACAATTATATATTTATCGAGCTAAGCTTGATTTTCATCGCACTTGGCACAATATAGTAATTCGACCTTTCAAAACATATTATACTCTTCTATAAAAATTTTGTCAATACTCTTCCCTATTTTTCTTCTTTCTCTTTTGGTTTCTCTTCTTTTGGTTTCTCTTCGGGTTTCTTTTCCTTTTTTTCCTCAACTTTTTCCTCTGGTTTGGGTGCTTTCCCGACGCTCGCCTCTGGCGAGATCGGGACCCCGACTCCTTCGGGCGTCGGGGCTTTTGGCTTCTCTTCTTTTAGCTTCTCTTCTTTTGGCTTTTTCTTCGGTTTCCAAGCTTCAAGCTTAGAACCTGCAAAAATTTTCTCATCAACCAGTAAATTGTAAACCGTTGGTGAAAATTGAACGCCCCTTGAAAGCCAGTATTCTATTCTATCTTTCTTAAAATTCTTTTTTTTCTTTAATGGATTATAAAATCCCAAGATTTCCTGAAACTTCCCTTGGGGAGGAGACGTGTGTTCGGCTAAAACTATCCGATAGCTCGGAAAATTTTTTTTGCCCGTGCGTTGTAATCGTATCTTTAACATAAAATATAATGCAAATAATAGTTTAACATACGATAAAATCCCTGACAAGCCTTACTCTTCTAATTTCAAGGAAAGCAAGCTTGAAACTCCGTCTTCGCCCATAGTTACTCCATACAATACATCGGCTTGGCTCATTGTTTCTCGATTATGGGTAATAATAATAAATTGAGTATCCTTGCTAAATTCGCTAATCAATTTGGCAAAACGTCGAGAATTGCTTTCATCTAAAGTGGCATCCGCTTCATCCAAAACTAAAAACGGCGGAGGATTCGAGCTAACTATAGCAAAAAGTAAAGCAATGGAAGTAAGGGCTTTTTCGCCCCCGGAAAACATTCTTAAATCTCTAACTTTTTTTCCGGGAAGAACGGCCTTTATTTCAATTCCTTTATCAATTACTTCTCCTTCCGCCCCTATTTCTTCTGATTCTGATTCATCGTTTTCTTCTAATTCTTTTCGAGCTTCCTGAGTTTTTGTGATTTGTCTTAAATATGCCCGACCCCCATTGAACAATAGGCGAAAGTATTTATTAAAATTATTATTTATTGCCTGAAATTTTTTATCAAATTGCCCCCCAATTTCTTTTGTTAACCGCATAATTAAATTCTCTAAATTCTGTTTTGCTTTTTCTAAATCTTTAATCTTTTTCGTAAGTTTTTCGTAGCGCTCTTTTGTCTCTTTGTATTCCTGCAAAGTAATTTCATCAACCCCTCCAATCTCTTCAGCTTTATATTTAAGACGATTAATTTCCTCTTCTAACTGTTCAACAGACCCATTAATGCTATTCTTATTCTTTTTGGAGTTAATGCTTTTATAATCTATCCCCGCTTTTGTTATGTCTTGTTTTAGTTCTTTAAAATTTTCTTCTGTTTGTTCAAGTAACCAGTTCAATTCTTTAAATCTGTTTTTTAAATCATTCAAGGCATCTCTTTTTCTTCTCAAAGTTCTTTCTACGTTAAAAAAGTTTTCCTGCCCTAATTCTTTTTGACCGCTTCTTAAGATTGTTTTTTGCGCTTCATATTTTTGATTAATTTCTGTTAATACTTCCTCTAAATCTTTTTGTTCTCCTAATAATTTATCTAACTGACCCGCATTAATCTGCTTATTTTTTTCTGACAATTTCGGATTTTCAATATTTTTTTCAATCCGTTCTAGAATTAAACTAATCTTATTTTTAATTTCGTTCAAATTTTCAAATTTTAAAAGATTTTTAAGCGCAGAATATATATAGCCAATACTTATTTCTCTATTTTCTTCGACCGGCTGCTTTCCTTTTTCTAATTGAATTTGAGCTTTTAAATTCGCTAGTTGCTCGCCTAGTTTAACTCGCTCGTCTAAAATCTTTTCTAATTCTTTCTGAGCATTAAT
>CAZYRO010000079.1:0-2697 GCA_964649435.1 uncultured Candidatus Saccharibacteria bacterium
AAGAAAACCACGCTATCATTATCTTTAATAAGACCCATAGGCTGTTCATTTTTTTTATCTATTATTACTGATGGCTTTACGAATGTATCAACCAATCCATTTTTATAGGATTCTTTTATTGCCTTGATTGGATTTTTTTGTTTGGAGCCATTTCCTTCTACTAAACACTCATAGGCTTTTTGAATCCGGTCCCAGTTTTTATTTCTATCCATTGGATAAACTCTGCCCATGACCGTAGCTATTCTTTCGTCTTTTCCTTCGTTTAATTTTTTCTCGACAACTTGAAGGAGATCGGCTCCCTCTTTTTGCGGCGCATCCTTGCCATCAGTAAAAACATGAAGACGGAGTTTTTTTACCCTTTCTCTTCTTGCAAGTTCAATCAATCCATAAAGGTGGTCAAGGTAACTATGAATATTGCTGCTGGAAACCAATCCCATTATATGAAGACAAGAGTTGTTCTTTTTAGTATGTTCAATGGCCTTGATTAAAGCGGGGTTTTTAAAAAAAGAGCCATCCTGAATTGCAAAAACAATTCGTGGCACTGATTGATAAAGAATTCGGCCGGCTCCTATAGTAAGATGGCCGACTTCGGAATTACCGGCTTCTCCCCAAGGCAAACCAACAGCAATGCCGGATGCCTGAAGAGATGTCGTTGGATAAAATTTTTCTATTTCATCAACGATTAAAGTCTTGGCTTGAGCAACGGCGTTTCCTTTTCGCTCTTTGCTTATGCCCCAGCCGTCGAGAATGATGAGGATTATTGGTTTCATGCTTTTATTCTACCAATCCCTTGTTAAATTGACAACTCAATACTAATTTGTTAGTATAGATTAAGTTATTAATAAAAACTTGATGCTAAACCAATATTTGTTTTATAGAAAATATAAATATGTATTTTTTAGCAACAATTAAAAAATATGATAGAATTAATTCCGCTTTTTGCGGCGATAATCGGTCTTGTGGCTGGATCAATTTTGGGTTATTATGCCAGGCGATCCATTGCCAAAAGGCAAGCGCGAACTCTTGAGGCTAAGATAGACAAATTAATTAGTGAAGCAAAAAATGAAGCAAGGGATATAATTTTTAAAGCAAAAGAAAAAGCAATAAAAGCCATTGACGAACTTAAAAAAGAAGAGCAAAGAAGAGGAAGTGAATATTCAAAAACTCAAAGAAGGTTAGAAGGGAAAGAAGAATTATTAGATCAGAGAGAGGGAAAAATTAAGCAAGAAGAAAATGATTTAGTTTTAAAAATTGAACAGGTTAAAAAAGTTAAAGAAGAAATAAACGAGTTAAAAGAAGAAGAAACTAAAAAATTAGAAAAAATAGCAGAATTTTCTCGAGATAAAGCAAAAGAAGAACTCTTAAAATTAATAGAAACCCAGTCTCAAAAAGATTTGTTTGAGCAAATTCAAAAAGTAGAAAAAAATAGAAGAGAAGAGGTTGAGAAGAAGGGCCGAGAAATTATGGTTTCTGCAATGCAGCGCCTTGATACTTCTCAAGTAATTGAAGCAACAACGACCAGAGTTACTTTGCCAAGCGATGAAATGAAAGGAAGAATTATCGGGAAAGAAGGAAGAAACATTAAAACCTTGGAACGATTAACTGGCGTAGATGTTATTGTTGACGAAACTCCCGAGACAATAACTATTTCCGGCTTTAATCCGGTAAGGCGCCAGATAGCTAAATTGAGTTTAGAGAAGTTAATGGCTGATGGCAGAATTCAGCCGGCTCGAATTGAAGAGATGGTAGAAAAAGCGAAAAAAGAGATAGATGAGAAGATTAAAGAAGCCGGTGAGGCAGCTGTTTATGATGCTGGGATTGTTGGCTTGGATTCCAGATTAATTCAAATTTTAGGGAGATTGCGATTTAGAACCAGTTTTGGGCAAAATGTTCTTCTTCATTCTTTGGAAAGCGCTCATTTAGCAGGAATGCTGGCAGCAGAACTTGGAGCTGACGTGGCTGTGTGCAAAAAAGCGGCCTTGCTTCATGATATTGGCAAATCCATTGACCATGAGATTTCCGGCAGCCATGTTGAGATTGGCAAAAGAATTCTTGAAAAATTTGGCATTGATGAAAAAATTATAAAAGCAATGCAGTCTCACCATGAAGAATATCCTTATGAAACCATTGAATCTCGAATTGTTCAAGCGGCCGAAGCAGTTTCGGCGGCTCGTCCCGGCGCAAGAAAAGAAACTTTAGAAAATTATTTGAAGAGATTAGAAGAATTGGAGGCTATTGCTACTTCTTTTGAGGGAGTTGAGAAAGCTTATGCCATTCAAGCTGGTCGAGAAATTAGAGTCTTTGTTACTCCGGAGAATATTGATGATATGAAAGCTTATAAATTAGCTAAGGATATTGCTAAGGAAATAGAAAAAGAACTTAAATATCCCGGAGAAATTAAAGTTACGGTGATAAGAGAAACGCGCGTAATTGAATATGCTCGTTAAAATGAATAAGGACCAATTAATTGATAAAATAGTAAATAAAACTAATTATCCTAAAAACAAAATCAAGGAATTTCTTGAAGGAACTTTGAATATTATCATTGATTCTTTAAAAAAAGGTGAAAGAATAAATCTTGTTGGTTTTGGGAGTTTTAAAGTAATGACAAGAAAAGCTAGAAAAGGCATTAATCCTCGAACCGGTAAGAAAATAAGAATTTCCGATGTCAAAGTGGTTAAATTTAAAACAGGAAAA
>CAZYRO010000080.1:0-2489 GCA_964649435.1 uncultured Candidatus Saccharibacteria bacterium
TAATCCATATTTAACAAGAGTTCTATTTTCACCTATTAAAGGCATCATATCGGCAACAGTAGCAATTGCCACTAAATCCAATAACCATTTTTCCCGCCCAGTTTGTATCTTGTATCTTGTATCTTGTATCTTGTGTTTTAACAATGCCTGCGCAACCTTAAATCCCACACCGCTAGCCGCCAATTCTCTAAAAGGATATTTTTCTCCTCGTTGTCGAGGATCAATAATGGAGACAGCCAAAGGAAGTTTATTTGGAACTTCATGATGATCTATAATAACCACATCTATGCCTAACTTATTGGCTAATTTAACTTCTTCAAAGTCAGTAATCCCACAATCAATAGTAATTATTAAGCCTGCCTGCCGGCAGGCAGGTTGGTTTCTTTTAGAAGCAACCTTTTTCACCACCTCAAGATTTAAGCCATAACCTTCTTTATTCCTATCGGGAATATAAATATCGGGGTTAGCTCCCAGAGCTCTTAGTGTTTCGCTTAAAATTGCCACTCCGCAAACTCCGTCAGCATCATAATCACCAAAAATTGTTATCTTTTCTTTGTTCTCTAAAGCTTTTTCAATGCGTTTTATCGCCTTTTTCATGCCTTTCATTAAAAAGGGATCATGAAGATCCTCGCTATAATCGGGATTAAAAAACTCATCAATCGCTTTTTGAGTTTTTAATCTCCTATCCCAGAGCAATTGTAGGGTCAATCTTGAATATTCCGGAAATTGCTCCCAAAATTTTTTAGGTGGCTTTTTATTTATTTTCCAAGTCTTATTCACTTATTTAATGCTTCTATGCCCGGCAGGGTTTCGTTGGCAAGGTATTCGAGCATTGCACCACCTCCGGTAGAAACATAATTAAACTTCTTTCCCAGTCCTAATTTTTTAACAAAAGCTACAGTATCGCCGCCGCCAACAATAGAGTAAGCGCTGCTTTCAGCAATTGCCTTAGCTATAATTTTTGATGCTCTGTCAAAAGGCTTTTTCTCTATCAATCCCAGCGGTCCATTCCAAATAATCATCTTGGCATTTTTCATTGATTCTAAAAATAGCTCAATAGACTTAGATCCGATATCAAAAATCATTTCATTTTCTTTAACGGCATTTATAGTCTTTATACTTGCCCCAAAGTTTCGGCAAACAAAATCAACAGGAAATACAAATTTTGGATTTTCTAAGTTTAAACCTTGCACAACTTTAAACATATCTTTTTCAATAAAAGATTTTCCCGTTTCCATTCCCTTGGCGGCAAAAATTGTATTAATCAAGGCTCCGCCCAAAAGTAATTTATCCGCTTTTTGAAGAAATTTTTTAATAATTTTTAGCTTGGTAATTATTTTCACTCCGCCAATAATAGCTACTAAAGGATGATTATAGCTAAGAAAAACCTTATTCAATTCTTCAACTTCTTTTTGAAAAAGAAATCCAGCTACCGCAGGCAAATATTTGGGAATACCTACAATAGAAGCATGCTTGCGATGAGAAGCCGCAAAGGCCTCATTTACAAAAACATCTCCCAATTTAGCTAATTCTTTAGCAAGTTTAGAAGAATTTTTTTCTTCTTCGGGATAAAAACGAATATTTTCAAGCATTACTATGTCACCAAATTTCATTTCTCTAATTCTATTTTTTGAAAATAAAATTTTCTTTTTTAGAAGTTTTCCAAGTTCTTTGGCTGTCGATTCTAAAGACAGATTTTTCTTTATCTCGCCATTCGGCCGGCCCAAATGACTAATAAGAATAATTTTAGCTTTCTTGCGAATTAAATATCTTAATGTAGGAATAACTAATTCTATTCTCCATTTTTCGTTAAAATCAACGCGCATTAAAACGCGTTTATTATTAATATTTATATTTTTTATTGTCTTTAATCTACCCATTGACTTGTTCAATAATTTTAATAAACTCGCTAATATCCAGACTTGCTTTTCCTATTAATAATCCATCCATTCCCGCCTCTTTAATATAGCTAAGGACAATTTTACTATTTACGCTTCCACCATAAATTATGGCAGTTTCTTCAGCTAATTTTCTATTATATAATTCATTCAAAATTTTGCGAATAAATAAAGCCGCTCTCATAGCATCATCCGGCTGGCAGGGATTTTTAGTGCCAATCGCCCAAACCGGTTCATAAGCAATTATTATATTTTGCATTTGAATTCTGTTTACAGCTTTTAGCCCTTCAATTAATTGATTTTTTATTATTAAGCCCATCTCTTCGTCTTCTTTTTCACCCACACACAAAATTGGTTTTAATCTGGTTTTCAGAGCAGCTAAAAGTTTTTTATTAATTATTTCATTGGTTTCATTAAAATATTCTCTTCTTTCAGAATGACCGACAATAACATAATCACATCCCAAATCCTTAAGCATTTTCGGTGACACTTCGCCGGTATAGGCGCCCGATTGCTCCCAATGACAATCCTGCCCGCCTAATCTTAAATTAGGGATCTCGCCCCTAAGTCCTGACAGCCAAACAAATGGCG
>CAZYRO010000081.1:0-2146 GCA_964649435.1 uncultured Candidatus Saccharibacteria bacterium
CAATGACAGCGTAGTTTTCTTTAATTTCCGAAAGGATAGAGCTCGTCAGCTTACCAAGGCCTTTACTCTCCCTGATTTTAAGGAATTTCCTCGAAGATTTCTCAAAAATTTATGTTTTGTAACAATGACCCAATACAAAGAAGGATTGCCTGTTAACGTTGCCTTTCCGCCAATTGATGTAAAAAATCATCTGACCGAAGTTTTGAGCAGAGCCAATAAAAAAATACTAAAGATAGCCGAAACAGAAAAATATGCTCATGTTACTTATTTCTTTAATGGAAGAAAAGATATAATATATCCCGGCGAAGAACAAATTCTAATTCCATCAATTAACGCTCTTCATTATGACAAACATCCGGAAATGTCTGCAGTTGAAATCACTAAAAAAATAATAGAAAAAGTAGAGAACAAATTCGATCTTATTGTGGTTAATTACGCAAACACTGATATGATTGGTCACACGGGAAATTTCTTAGCCGAGATTAAAGCGGTTGAGACTATTGATAGCTGCCTTGAAAATCTTTTAAAATTAGCCGTGGAAAAAAAATGCTACTTATTAATCACCGCTGATCACGGCAATGCCGAGGAGATGATAAATCTTAAAACCGGTGAGCCAAATCCAGAGCATACCACCAACCCTGTTCCTTTTTATTTTATTACTCCAGAAAATAAAAAAGAGAAATCACCTTCGGAATTATTAAGTCTTTTTAATAAACCACAGGGGATATTATCCGATATTGCTCCAACAATCTTAGAATTAATGAAAATTCCCAAACCCCCTGAAATGACCGGCCGAAGTTTACTGGAAGTATTAAAAGACTAACTCTACAATCGTAGAGTTAGTCTTTTAATATACAATAATTAAACTTATTTTTATCCCTTTTTTATTATTTTATCCACTATTCCATAATCTTTAGCCTCTCTGGCGCTCATATAGAAATCGCGGTCAGTATCTTTTTCAACTTTCTTTAACGATTGCCCTGTATGCTTGGATAAAAGCTGATTTAATTTATCTTTAATTTTAAGAATATGTTTAGCAGAAATTTCAATTTCCGTTGCCTGCCCCCCAGCTTCACCCATTACCTGATGAATCATAATTTCAGAGTTAGGAAGAGTAAATCTTTTTCCTTTAGTTCCTCCAGCTAAAATTAAAGCAGCGCCACTAGCAGCAATTCCTATACAAACCGTTGAAACATCGCATTCAACAAATTGCATAGTATCATACATAGCCATAGTGCCGGTTACAGTTCCCCCGGGACTATTAATATAAATAATAATGTCTTTCTTGGAATCTTGATGTTCTAAAAACAAAAATTGGGCAATTACAGTATTAGCAACCGCATCGGTAATTGGTCCGCCAAGAAAAATTATTCTGTCTTTAAGCAAGCGAGAGTAAATATCATACGCTCGTTCGCCATATTGTGATTTTTCTATTACTGTAGGTATAAGATTCATAATTTTGCTTCTTTCTCTATCAACTCAAATACTTTCTCATTACGCAGCACTTCTTTAGTATATTCTTTTAATGCCGCAGGGTCAATACTTTTTTTGGCTTCTTCCGCATTCGGATAATGCTGCAAAGTTTCATTAATTTTCTGAATAATTTCATCTTCGCTAATTTCTATTTTTTCTTTCTTAGCTATTTCTCGCAAGACCAAACTAGTTTTAACTCTTTTTTCTGCCCGAGACTTCCATTCTTTTTTTAAATCATCAATTGTCTTTTTAATTTGCTTAAGATATTTGTCAAAATCCAATCCCATAGATAAAACATTCTGCCGAAGCTCTTCAATCATTTTGTTCAATTCATTATCAATTAAGATTTGAGAAATATCCATTTGCGAAGCGCAAGCGATTTTCTCTATTAATTCCATTCTTATTCTGCTTTTTTCTTTTAATTTTTTCTCCTGTCCTATACCATCTTTAATGCTTTTTTTAAGCGCTTCTAAAGATTCAAATTTTCCCAAGCTTTTAGCAAATTCATCTGAAAGTTCGGGAATTTCCATTTTTTGAACAAGATTTATTTTAATCTGAAAATCAAGAGTTCTGTTAGCTATTTTTTTTTGGGGCCAATCTTTTGGAACAATACAACTAAAACTTTTTTCCTCGCCGCTTTTCATTCCTTCAAGCTCTTTTTCAAAGCCGGGAA
>CAZYRO010000082.1:0-2072 GCA_964649435.1 uncultured Candidatus Saccharibacteria bacterium
AAATCGGCAGCCTTTGTAAAAAACTCTATGGCCTTTTTTTCATCTCCTTTTTTGTCATCTAACCATTTTATTAACGCAGAGATAGAAGACAATATAAAAATTCTTTTGTTTGTTTTTGTAATTTTATACCAATTCTTTCTGGTTTTGATTGGGCCGGTTAGAACGGAAATAAATTCGATATTGTAACCGTAATAGAAATTTGCATTAATTACCGCGTCAAAATCTCCTAAACAATCTCCGATATAAAAATTTTTTTTTGGTTTAATTTTCTTTCTTTTCATCCACTTGAAAAATGGATTAAAGCATTTTGAATCAGGTTTAGGATGACTGGTTGTTAAGTGTTTTTTAAAAGGATTTAGTTTTGTAATTATTCTGTCTCGCTTTTTATATTCAGAAGTCTGGATAAAGTCAAAATTTAAATTTTTTATTAGACCAGAGTATTGTTTTAAACTTTTCCATGCACGATTTGTAAGTAGTCCTACTATAAATCCGCGCTTTTTAAGATTTTTAATAGTTGTTTCAGCGCCATCTATTAAATTTGTTGCTATATTACTTTCCAGTTTTTTCCATTCTCTATGAACTATTTCTGGGTTCTCTTTTGGAAAGTAACGTTTAATTAAATTATATCCGCCCTTTCCCCAGATTTTTTTAAAACTTAAGTCATTGCTATTTGGCAAAGAAATTTTGTACTGCTTGGCCAGTCTTTTTAAGATTTCTTGAGATGAGTCAAAACTATTTAAAATAGTCCCGTCACAATCAAAAATAAAAATAGTTTTACATTTCAATTAAAACCACCTCACTTTATAAATTTTAAATTTTAGATTTTGAAAGAACTGCTTTTTCTTTTATTAATTTTTCAAATTCTTTTCTTTCTATTACTTCTTTTTTAATTAATCGTTCGGCAATCTGATTAAGTTTCTTTCTTTTTTGTTCAAGGATTTTTTCCGCAGTTTTTTGAGCATTTTTGATTAATTTTTCTACTTCTTTATCAATTTCAGCGGCTACTTTTTCAGAGTAATTTTTTTGTTCAGTAATTTCTTTTCCTAAAAATACTAAACTATCGCTTTTCCCAAAGGTTATTGGCCCTAATTTTTCGCTCATTCCATAGCGAGTAACCAAATTTCTAGCTAATTCCGAGGATTGCCGAAGATCTGAAGCTGCTCCGGTTGTTAATTCTTTAAAAACTAATTTCTCAGCGCAATAGCCGCCGAGAAATATTGCTAAATCAGTCAAGAATTCTGAGCGAGAGCGAAAATTCTTATCTTCAGTCGGTAGTTTTAAGGTATAGCCAGCGACTCTTCCTCGAGAGATAATTGAGATTTTATGGATAGGATCAGCATTGGGCAAACTAGCGGCCACTAAAGCGTGACCAGCTTCATGATAGGCGGCGATTTTTTTCTCTTTGATAGAAAGAATGTGGCTTTTTCTCTCCGGACCCAAAAGAACTTTTTCAATTGAATCTATAATATTTTGCTGATTGATAATTTTTTCGTTTTTTCTAGCCGTTAAAATTGCTGCTTCATTAATAAGATTGGCTAAATCAGCTCCGGAGAATCCCGGTGTTTGTTCACCAATATGACGAAGATTGGCATCTTTAGCAAGACGTTTATTTTTAGCATGAATTTTAAGAATTTTTTCTCTCTCGTTAATATCGGGTAAATCCAGAACAACTCGGCGATCGAATCGGCCTGGTCGAAGAAGGGCGGGGTCGAGGATGTCCGGCCTATTGGTGGCTGCTATAACAATAAGGCGAGTTTCTCTATCAAAACCATCCATTTCTACTAAGATTTGATTTAGAGTTTGCTCTCTTTCGTCATGCCCGCCGCCTAATCCGGCTCCTCGATGTCTGCCTACGGCATCAATCTCATCGATAAAAATAATTGAAGGGGCGTTTTTTTTGGCAGTTTTGAATAAATCTCTTACCCTGGAAGCTCCCACACCAACAAACATTTCAACAAATTCCGAGCCGGAGATATGAAGAAAAGGAACATTGGCCTCGCCGGCAACTGCTCGAGCGAGGAGTGTCTTGCCGGTTCCCGGTGGGCCCATAAGAAGAACTCCCCGAGGAATTC
>CAZYRO010000083.1:0-2026 GCA_964649435.1 uncultured Candidatus Saccharibacteria bacterium
TAAAATAGACTAACAATTAGCAATTACTAGTCTTTTATTTACTTTTAAATGAACATTTTCTAATAACAAAACGCCGCTTAGAAGCGGTGTTTCAATAGTAAATTATCAAAATAAACTCGGATGTTTAACCGCTTCCTATGTAAAAATATTGTAATAATTTTTTCATATAGTAGACAAAAAATTTACTATCTTTTTAAGAATAGCATATAGAAAAATCCTGTCAAGTAGTTTAACTTATTTCTTATTTCCCTTCAATATCTCTTTTTAACTTGTCTAAGAATCTTGCCGCCTGATCCTTCCCTCCCAAGCCAAAAGCAAGTCCGCCAGCCAAAGCCAACATCGCAACCAGACCAATGACAACGGTTTGAATCAGGGTTGCAGCAATACCCAACTGAATTAAGGCAGCAATAAAACCAAAAATTAAAACTACCCATTTAGTTACTCCGCCTAAAAAAACAGCTACCTGCAATCTCCCTGCTTCTACGCCCGCTCTTATTAATTTCTGCAAAAAATTAGCTACAATTACCGTTATCAATAATATTATAATTGCCACTACAATATTCGGAATATAATAAAGAATTTCTTTTAAGAATTCCGTTACCTGATAAAGCCCTAAGATATCGGCCGCAGTCATTAAAAAGACAATTATGAAAAACCATTTTACTAACTCTTCAAAAAACTTTCCAGAATCGAGCTTCAATTTTGATTTTGCTAGAGCTTTTCTAAAACCTATTTTAGTTAAAAGAAGATCGAGCTTTAAGATTTTCAGCATTCGATTAGCTAATTTTCCCAAAGCAGAGGAGATAAGCCAGCCAACAATAAAAACAATTAAAGCAGCTAAAAGCGTAGGCAAAAAACCAATAAAGCTAAGCCAAAGCGTTCTAAGTGAGGATAATATAATATCTAACATAGATTAATTAAATTAATTTAGTTATTCCGACCTTTTACTAATTTGAATTATAACACAAAATAAAAATATTTTGCACATAATTAAAAACTGACTGTGGATAACAGTCAGTTTTTTTCTTAATTTCTGAAAGAATTTTATCTAATTTTTCGCGCAAATAATTTACATAAAAACTTTTAAAACTCCCGTCATTTTTTGATAATGACAAAAGCTCTTGATAGAAGTTCTCTCCCATTTCTTTTGCTTCAACTAAATCTCCTTTTTTGCAATAAAGAATAATCAAACCAATTTTCAATGATAAGTTTCTCGGATAATTTTGTAATAAATTTTCTCCTAATTCAATGGCTTCGGGTATTTTATCTTTAAATTTATCTTTATCCGTTACTGCCTGCAATAACTCCTGATATATCCATTTGATATCATCGCAATACGTACTATATTTTATAGAATCTTTTATTTGCTGAAGCCCTTGTTCCTCGCTCCACTTATATCCAAGATTTCTAATGAAAAATCTCTGAAGTTTAGACATAACAATAGGAGCATAATTAAATATTCCTAAATAACTGCGAGCTTCGTAATAAAAGTCATCTGTTTTCTTAATTTTTTCCAAGTATTGCCGGCATTTCTTAATATCTTTAATCATAGACATATTTCTTTGGCCTAAATCTTGTTTAAAAAGAGATTTGGCGCCATATAATGCCCCTAAATAAAATAGTTTTTCCGGTCCATCGCTCTTGAGATTACAAATCGCCACGCCTTTGTTAAATGTTTCGTTAAATAATTTCTCTAAATCTTTAACATCTCTTTCCATTTCTTTGCTTATTCTTGCCTTAAGCCAAAAAGCCAATGTTAACCGCCAATAAACAGCAGGATTATTAGAGTTTAATTTCTTAGCTTTTTCTAAACAATTAATGGCTTCGTCAATTTCAAAATTATAAAAATAATCAAATGATTGGTTATAAAATTCTTCCCAGTTTTCTTTATTTGCATTTATTTGATTAATTGTAAATACCTGAAAAACCAAAAAAATACAAATCAACCTTGCGCAAATCTTATTCAAGCTCATCACCTCTTTTATAAAAGAACTGTTTCGTTTAAGTAAAACAAAGAAAAAATAAA
>CAZYRO010000084.1:0-1776 GCA_964649435.1 uncultured Candidatus Saccharibacteria bacterium
TTCCTTTTTTTTCTAATTCATCCAAGAATAGATTAATCCCCAAAGAATCGGAAGCTATATGTCCGGCAATTACTACATTAATATGCGCCTTTTCAGCTTTTTTTCGATGCTTTTCAGAAATATGCATACCTATAATCGTTCCCACTCCTACGCGAGAAAGTGTTTCATAAATTTCCGGAGCTCCTTCTGTTCCGCCCGTTATCTCAGTCAAAGCTATTTTGCCCGCTCGATTTTCTTTTAAACCGGTAAAAAGACGAGGACCTGCATTATTTTTTGCTCCTTCTTTGTATTCTGGTATTTCTTTAAGGGATTTTAGAATATCACCTACTAATTCAGGCTTATCTTTCTTTATCTTTTTATCAATAAAATCAGCAACTAAATTATCGGCTGCCGTGTGAATACACATAAATCCCAAATTTAAAAGTCTGGCTCCATCAACTACTTTATTGTGATTTACCGCCGAAACACCCCTGCTTACCTCTTCAATTCTCTTCTTGAGAAGATTTTCGGCAATATGAATAGGAACACCATAATTATTTAAAATATCTGCTTGAAGATCCATCACGGTTTCTAAGTTTGCCAATCCTATTCCGCGAGGATGATGAGAGATAACCAAATCAATGCCTTCTAATTTTTCGGCTAATAAAAGTTCTTCTACATTAATATCAATACCTACTAAAATTTTCTTAACATTTTTTATTTTGGAATCAAATAAAATTCTAGAATCAGGATAAGGATTAATCAATTTTTCTTTATCAAATTCTTCTTTTTCCTCTTTATCCAATTTCTCATATTTTTCTTTTACTCTTTGTAAATATTTTTTTACCGCTTTTTCTCCTCGAAGATCGGCTTTTACTCCCATTTTAATAGCTAAATTATAAATTTGTTGTATAGTCATGAATCTAGAAATTAGTTATATGGAAAATAGAAATTAATTACCAATTTCTAATTTCTGAACAGCCAATTTCTATTATTTAAGTTTTTCTTGTAAATAATTTACCAACTCCCTGATTTTCACCCTTTCCTGTTTCATTGTGTCGCGGTCTCGGATTGTTATTGTTTCATCTTTCAATGTATCAAAATCAATTGTTAAACAATACGGTGTACCAATTTCATCTTGCCTTCTGTAACGACGACCAATCGAACCGACTTCGTCATACTGGCTGATAAAATTGGGTTTGATTAAATTATAAACTTCTCTGGCTTTTTTAACCAAGCTTAGCTTGTTTTTTACCAAAGGCAAAACTGCTGCTTTAATCGGGGCTAATCTTTTATCAAAATGAAGAATAACTTCTTTTTCTTTAACTGCTTTGGTAGTCTTACTTCTTCCCCCTTTTATCTCCTCATAAGCATCAATCAAAAAAGCCAGAAGCGCTCTTCCTATCCCCATGGTTGGTTCAATGACATAAGGAATATAATTCTTATCCTCTTCTTTATCGTAATAGCTCAAATCACTGCCTGAAAATTGACTATGTCTTTTTAAGTCATAATCTGTTCGATTGGCAATCCCGGCTAATTCATCCCAGCCCCATGGAAATTTATATTCTATATCAACCGTTCTTTTAGAATAATGAGCAAGTTTGTCTTTTGGATGCTCAAATCTTCGAAGATTTTTCTTTTTAATGCCGAAATCTAGGAAAAACCTTTCCCATTCCTTAACCCAGTTTTTAAACCATTTCTCATCATTACCGGGCTTAACAAAATACTCGATTTCGGCAATTTCGAATTCTCGACAACGAAATATAAAATTGCCGGTAGTAATCTCATTACGAAAAA
>CAZYRO010000085.1:0-1734 GCA_964649435.1 uncultured Candidatus Saccharibacteria bacterium
ATAATGCCAGATAGAAACGAGGCAGTTTCTTTTGCTATTATTGCCATAGCTACAAACGGAAATGTTTTTATAGAACAAGCACGACAAGAAGACTTAATTCCATTTTTAAATACTATAAGAAGAATTGGCGGAGAATTTAAAGTTAAAGATAACGGCATTGAATTTTTTAGAAAAAATAAATTAAAATCAATTGAATTAGAAACCGACACATATCCTGGATTCATGACTGACTGGCAACAACCAACAGTTGTTCTTTTAACTCAAGCTAATGGAACTTCAGTGGTCCATGAAACAGTTTATGAAGATAGATTTGGCTATACAAAAGAACTAAATAAAATGGGAGCTGATATTACGGTTTTTAAAAAGTGCTTAGGCGAGAAATTCTGTCGCTTTAATGAAAGAAGCCATCCTCATAGCGCGGTCATAAAGGGGCCAACCTCGTTAACGGGGGCAGAAATAGAAATTGAAAATATTCGAGCTGGTTGCGCCCATGTTATTGCCGCTTTGATAGCCAAAGGAAAATCAAAAATCTCTGGAATAGAACATTTGGATAGAGGTTATGAAAACTTTGAAAAGAAACTATTAGGCCTGGGGGCAAAAATTAGAAGGATTGCCCGCTCATCGGAGTGAGCGGGTCCGCTCGCGCAAGACGAGCGGAAACATCTTGACCGCGGCTACGAAAATTTTGAGGAGAAATTGTTAAGTTTAGGCGCGAAAGTAAAAAGGATAAATGTTTAATTCGAAGGATTAAACATTTTGGAGGGGTGGCAGAATGGCAATGCGCCCGCCTCGAAAGCGGGTGGGAGAAATCCCATGCAGGTTCGAATCCTGTCCCCTCCGCCAATTTGTTTCGTTAACCATTGACATACAGGTTAACGTGTGTTAACTTTAAGATATGGAAAAAGAAAAAAAATTCTTATCAACAACTGAACTGGCAAAACTACTTGAAATTAGCCGAGTGGCTGTTTTTAAGAAAATAAAAAGGGGCGAAATTAAGGCCACGAAAGTTGGTCCTAATTTTATTATTAATAAAAAAGATTTAGGAGAGATGTTTGGTAATGTTTTAAGCCCTGAAAAGAAAAAAGTAATTGATAAAGTGGTAAAAAAAACAATTAGAGAATATGGCGAGACCCTAAAATTATTAGGTAATGAATGATATTAAACGATGAAATCAATATCTATCATTGAAGTTAAATATCTAGCCCATAATCTAGCCAGGGAGTTTATGGCTTTCAATGAGCCGATTCCTGATTTTACGTCTCGCTTTCCTAATATTTTAGAAAGTTGTATTTTAGTGCCATTTCAAAAATTCGGAGGCAAAAGAATGTATAAAGGATTAGTTGAGAAAGCTGCAATCCTTTTTTATTTGATGATTAAAAATCATCCTTTCCAAAATGGCAACAAAAGAATTGCAATGACAACTTTGTTTTTATTTTTATATAAAAACAAAAAATGGCTCAAAGTAGATACCAAAGAATTATACAATTTTGCGGTTTGGGTTGCTCAAAGTCCGCCAAAATTGAAAAAGGAAACCGTTGAAGCAACTCAAAAATTCTTCAGGACTTATTTAGTGGATTTAAAGAGTAAAAGAGATTAGGATTAGGGATTGGGAGAAATAAAAAAAATAAAAAAATCTTGACTTTCAATATTATATTTGTTATAATATAAGATAATATGAAAGAATTTAAAGAAACATCTAAAAAGGAGGAAAAAATGGGTATAACCACACCATAT
>CAZYRO010000086.1:0-1640 GCA_964649435.1 uncultured Candidatus Saccharibacteria bacterium
CAACAAAACAGATGTAAGAGCTCCAGCAAGGATTAAGTCTTTGGATTTGGTAAAATCTTTGAGTTGGAAATCTGAAACCAAAACTCATAATTGTTCATTAAATAAGTTAAGTTCTTCAACCTTTTCCTCAATAGCTTTTCTAATAGCTTCTTCGGTTTTTTTGTTGATGGGATGGTAGATTCCAATTTTGGTCTCCCCGAGTCGCTTTGTCGGAAACGCCAGAGAAACTTCCCCATCAGACTTCAAATGCACACCAATATCGCCGAGATATAGATTTCCATCCAAGGTTAAATTAGCAAAACCAATCAATGAGCCCCTTGGTCTTATAGCTGTAAAGTTTAGATTTGATATTTTCATATAATTAAAATCCAGCGTTAGCTGGAATAATTGATAAACTATTTATTTCCCAGAGCTTATCAATTACTCCTCAAAAATTTCTCAAAATCAGAATTTAGTTCGAGCCTTTTATTGTCTTCACTTATAAGTGCTGAAAGTTCAGCGAGAATACTTTTTAACAGAAATTTAGCTTAATATTTCTCGAATTATGCTTATGTAAATACTAAAAATCCCCACTGAAAGTTCAGTGAGGATTTTAATCGATTTTTTCTATTAGAAGTTTTTAAGGATTAAGGTATTCTCTTTTTTCTGGTTTGTTGTATTCCTCCGCATCATTATAACCAGAGGCTTGCCGATAAACTTCTCCGTTTCCTCTCAATTCTGGTTCTGGTTTTAATTCAAACCTTGTTTGATAAAATCCTCTATCCTTGTAGCTATAAAATGCGTCCTCGTATATTCCGAAATTCTCTTGCAACTTCTTTGATAATTTTTCTTTTATCTTCATACAATTATCCTTTTTGACTTTAAGCGAATAAGCAATATCTTCTACGGTTGGTTTTACTGATTTAGATATTGAAAAAGTAGATAATTTTTGTAAAAACTCCCACCGTCTATCTGGTTTCTTGTCTTCTGCTTTACATAATCCCATTTTGTCGTTGCTCGTTTTTTCTAAAAATTTCCCTTTTACATAAATTTCAATATCGTATTGGTTTTTAAACCTTATTTTTATGTCTTCCCATAGAGTATTAGCAGGTAGTTTGATGCTTGGTTTTACCTCTTCTCCTTTCTGTTTTTCCGAGCTCAATTCTTTAATCAGGTATTTATGGACTCTTGATGCGTAATCGATATATTTGTTTTTAACAAAGTGTTTAGGCTCAAAATTCGGGTCTATATTCGGGTTTATACTTTTTTCTTTTATTTTTTTCATCTCACCAACAAATCCAATAAAATTATATTGTTTACAGAACTCATTGTTTTTTTTAAGTTTATTCATTATTTTTTCTTTTTCAATTATTGAAATTGTCTGATAAACTAAAACTAAATTATCCCAAGCTCCCCACGCCTCAATATCTCTTTTTTCTTTAAATTTTCCTTTTTCTTTAAAATATTCTTTTATAGTGGCAGAAAAAGTGTATTCTTTAATTTTAATGGGGATTCCTTTATCTTCAGTGAAAAAATCTTTAAATATCTTCTTGTGCCCGTGATTAAATAGACTTCTAATAATATTTTGTAATGAATGGCTTAGTGCTTCGCCTTTTGATAGAGAGCCTTGTGTCCTATCATTTTCCCAGTCTTCGTAATGT